>DUUV01000143.1 GCA_012841375.1 Candidatus Fermentithermobacillaceae bacterium | reverse complement strand
TAAATCATCATCTGCGACGGCTCAGCGGACAGGTCGTAAATATTGTACCAGTCGAACGCAAGAATGTCAAAGGTACGGAAGCTCTCGAACGTCTCGATCTGTCCGGAATTGAGGTAGGAGAGCACCGCGTGATCCATATGCGACAAGACTGCGGCGATGTCGCGCGTGTAAAGCACCTGCTTCATAGAAGCCCTCCCCGAATGGTTTCATTGCAAGCCTATTATATCAGAACTGCGGCGTTTTCGCAAGCCCCTTCCTGCGTCCGCCCGGCTTTGACGAAAAAAGAGAATTTTTCCCTTGACAAATCAGAAAGTATCGTGTATAATAAAAAAACGTCGACGGTATGGCGCCATTGCCAAGCGGTAAGGCAAGGGTCTGCAAAACCCTTATCCCCGGTTCGAGTCCGGGTCTCGCCTCCAAGTTCGCGGGGGAGTAGCTCAGATGGTTAGAGCGCTTGCTTGACATGCAAGAGGTCCCGGGTTCAAGTCCCGTCTCCCCCACCAGAAAAAGAGCCGCTCAAGAAGCGGTTTTTTGTTTTGCGTCTAGGTAGAGTACTGCTATATGACCACTCTTTACAGCAACCTTGCTGCAATCGGAAGCACGGTTGAGGCTCTGGTTGGGAAAAGCCAACAGCGCCTGACTTGGTACTCGTTTGTGGCCCAGACTGCAAAGGATGGCTCCACCCATGCCGATCTCCTCGTTAATACGGTAGTATGGATGTGCAAGGACGAGCCCATGATTGCTTCAGAGGCACAAACAGATCAGAGGAGGAGCAGTGTGGTTTTCATCTCATGGAATATCGATTCGCTAAATGCGGCACTAACAGGTGATTCGCCACGCGCTTTGTTGTCTAGAGCCGTACTGCAAACCATCAAGGAGCATGACCCGGAGGCTATTGCCCTGCAGGAGACAAAGCTGCCCTGCGACGGGCCCACCGAGAAGCATCTAGAGGTTCTTAGGGATGTGTTTCCGGACTATGAAATGGCGTGGAACTGCTCAGTAAAACCGGCGCGCGAGGGATACGCGGGTACGATGTATTTGTACAAGGATAGCCTCAAGCCATCCGTCACTTGTCCGGTAATCGGAGCCCCGAGCACCATGGATACCGAAGGTCGCATCATCACGCTGGAATTCCCTGACTTCTACCTGACACAAGTCTATACGCCGAATGCGGGGGACGTCCTGAACCGTCTCGAAGAGCGCCAGATCTGGGACATTAAATATGCCGACTATCTGGCGTCCCTGGACAAGGAAAAGCCAGTTATCGCATCGGGTGACTTCAACGTCGCACATAGAGAGATAGACCTGGCTCATCCCAAGAGGAACCGTCGTTCATCAGGTTTTACTGACGAGGAACGTGAGGGTTTCAGCAATCTTCTGGCAAGAGGGTTCACAGATACCTTTCGCTACCTCCACGGTGATGTGACGGGGGTCTATTCTTGGTGGCCTCAGATATCCAGGACAAGCAAGATCAACAACTCCGGCTGGAGGATCGACTACTTCATAGTGAGTAACCGCATTGCCGATAGGGTAATCAGATCTGAAATGATTGATTCAGGTCCAAGACAAGACCATACTCCGGTGTTGCTTGAGATAGACCTCTAGAACGAGTTTGGTGTTGACTACGAGGC
>DUUV01000087.1 GCA_012841375.1 Candidatus Fermentithermobacillaceae bacterium | reverse complement strand
GGCCTGGACTGGCGGACCGGCCACTTCTGGAGCATGGAGACGGGAACCTCACGTCCGTCGACATCCAACACGGCCACGGTCTCAACTACGGTAAACTCGCCTTCATCGATGCTCTTTACCGTTGCTTCCGGCACCGAAGGAGGAACCATTACCCTGTGCTCGACAAGGGGTGTTTCGCGCACCACACCGATGATGGTCCCGGCCGAAACCTTGTCTCCGGCCTTGACCTTAGGCACAAAGTGCCATTTCCTCTCGTGATCGAGGCCGGGTACCTCCAGGCCTCTGGCGATGTAGCTGCCCGCCATCTCCGCGATGACGTTCAGCGGGCGCTGGATACCGTCATATATAGCACCTATAAGGCCGGGTCCCAGCTCAACGGAAAGAGGGGCGGCAGTGGAAACCACCGGCTCTCCCGGTCCTACTCCGGAAGTCTCCTCGTAGACCTGGATGGAGGCGGTGTCGCCCCTGAGCTCGATGATCTCTCCTACGACGCCCATGGTCCCGACTCGCACGACATCGTACATGCGGGAGCCGGCCATGCCCGAGGCTATCACCAGGGGCCCGGATACTTTCGTTATCTGTCCTTTCACCTGGCTAGTAGACACAGCCGCATCATTCCTCTCCCTTGAGCAGGATGTTGGCTCCAACTGCCCGCTCAACTCGTTTCTTCAGAAGCTCCATCCCTAGTCCTTTTGGTCGCCGGGCATCGGGCAAAATCGAGACGACCGGCTTCGGCTTCTCATAGAGCGGTTGGAGCTCCTCTTTCAGCATTTCGGCCATCTCCTCAGTCACGAAGAGCACAGCGAAATCGTCCTCCAAAATCTTGCCTAGCCTTTCCCGGGCCTCATGGACATCGTCTGCCAGAAAAGCAACGGCCCCCGACGCTTTGAACCCGAGCACGGCATCTCGCGCTCCCAACACAGCCACTCTAGACATAAGGCTCACGCAACCTCTCGGCAATCTCCTGCGCGGGCAACCCGGACTGTTTGCCGGCCAGGATCACCCTAAGGTTCCTAACTTCGGTTTCCTTGGCGAACAAGTACCCGAACACAGGCTCGGGGCCGATGGAATAGTATCTGGCCGTCCTGACCACTTCCATGAAGGCGTTGTCGCATGCCCTTTCCCACTTGGTGAGGGACTCTCCCTTCTCTGCCGTCTCGGCTCCCGAAACCGCCAAACCGCTCCAAGGAGTCCCTTTGAAAGCCGATTGGATCCCCGCGAGACCCTCCCTGTAAGCGCCCAGTATCGCGGCAGACGGGATGTCGCCTCCCGGGAGCGCTACTTCTTGGAATACGACCGGATCGAGGCCCATCCTGAGCCCGCGCAAGGACATGCGCAGGTTCAAGAGGTCGACTTCAGCCCTCTGAAACCCCGTCATTCCCGGGTACCCGAACCGCTTGAACACCTTCGAAAACCAAGCATAGTATCCGCGGTCAACCAGGCTGTCGACTCTCAGGGAAAGAAGCCCTTCCTGCGCGCTCTCACGGTTTTCCTCAATAAGCTCAATGGCCTGACCGTAAGTTTGTCCAATGGCCTCGCAGAAGAGGGCGGTCTCCTTTGGCGTCAGGACCAACCCTGCACTCCCCAGTGTCTCCGCAGAAATCTCGCCCGGGTCAAGGCTTGGATCGAGATTACCCATAATCGAGAGGGCTTCTTTGTCCACCAAAACCCCCAACTGCACCGACTTCGCCCATACTTTCAGGTTGTGGAAATCGTTTCGTGCCCGGTAGGCGGCGATGAGCATAGGCTCGGGAACCATTCCGAAAACGTTTTTGTAGGCCGCCGACAGGGCCGCCGCCAGCGCGTCGCCATAACTTGCCGGATCGTCGATTGAAGCGACATACGGACCGTAGTACGTATCTCTGAGAGCCAGGAGGGCGCGGTCAAGGTCGACCGCCTCAACGAGCCGCGTGAGGTCGGCGCGAGACAGAAGCTCTTTTTGCCTAACTTTTATATGGCCAACCGCGCTGGCCCAAGCGAATTCGTTCAACGTCTACCCACCTTTGGCATGGGCGGCATTCTACTCTCCCTCTCCGAAGAGCGTCCTGGCCACCTCGATCTCCAGTTCGTCCTCAAATCGCTTCACCAGGGCAGGGAATGTGCTGTTCAGAGACACGCGGCCGCTTCTTAGGATGTAGCCGCCTCCAAGGGAAGCCCCGGCGTACTCTACCGTCACATCCGCCCCTTTGCCCAGAGAAGACAACCGGTTTTTCAGCTCTATGGCGAAGTCGGGGCCGAGCCGCTCCCGGTCTTCATGACCCAAAACTACCGTCTCGTTGCCTTCCGCGGAGCGGGCCAAGGACTCCAGAATTAGTTCCTTGTACTCCTCCGGGGGAAGCGAGGCCAGCGCTTCAATGGCCTTGGCGAAGGTCTCTTCGATCAACGACTGCTTCTCCCCGAGGACGGTCTGCCTGCGCTTGGCATCTGCTCTGGTCTTCGCCGCCGCCAGGATCTTGGAGGCCTCGGCCTCCGCGGCGCTCACGATATCGGCTGCCCGCGCCTGGGCCTCCGAGCGGGAAGCGCTGAGACGCCTTTCGGCGCGGGACCCGGCATCGTCCAGGATCTCCTTTGCGGCCTTCTCCGCCCCATCCCTTATTCTGTCGAGGATATCCTCAAGAGGCATTCAAACAGCCCCCTACACCTGGACGGCGAACATAATCAAGAGGACCGACGCGAGAAGTCCCAATACTGCGTAAGTCTCAACCATGGCGGGCATAATGAGGGCCTTACCCGACTCCTCGGGATGAGTGACTACGATATCCATACCGGCCAGCGAGACCTTTGCCTGCCATATACCGGAAAGGAGACACGATATGGCGACCGGGAGGCATGCGAAAATGAACTGCCATCCCTGAGCTAGGTCTAGTGTCAGGCCGCCAGAGAATCCGCCCATTCTGAAGATGGCCAGAAACCCGACTAGGAAGCCGTAGATTCCCTGGGTTCCGGGTAGAGCTTGGAGCAGCAAGAGGCGCCCGAATTTCTCGGGGTCTTCCGAGGTGATCGCCGCTGCCTTCTCGCCGGTTATTCCTGTACCGATAATCGACCCGATCCCACTCACAAACACCGCGATGCCCGCGCCCATAAGCGCCAGGCCGTTCCCGCCCAACGCCGGACCAGAGAACACGCCTATCGCCAGGGCCACCAGAATGATAGCCATGCCTGCCACAAACCAGACGGTAGAATTACCTCCGAACAAATCCGACCCCTCCTGACTTTTGCTCATTCCTTAGTCAACAGCCTGAACTGACACATTCTCGCTCACACGCTTTAGAGGTTTGAAAGGTGTACCTCCCCCCTCGAAAAACTTGGTGAAAAACTCAACAAACTGCAATCGTCCCGCGTGGATGAAGCTGCCGAGGACGTTGATCACCAGGTTGAAGATATGTCCCCCAACCAGGATAACGGGCACCATGACCCAACCGAGGACCGGGATCATAGTCGCGATGAGCTCAGAGATCTTGTTCACCACCACTCCGATGATCGCGCTTGCGAGGCCCAGCGCGAGAAGCCTGGAGTATGAAAGGGTGTCTGAGAAGTACGCCACTATCCCGTACAGGCCGTACAATCCTGAGAACGGCTTCAGGAGTATGTTCTTCTGGCTCCTGGACGCGCCGTACATGACCATGAGCGCACCGGCTGCCATCACGTAGAACGGGACCTGGCTTTGGATGGCACCGGTCTTTGAGACGACCCAAAAGACGAGCCCGGGCAGGAAGACCAGCCATGAGCCCGACGACCATATGCCTTCGGCGTACTCGCCCCGCCTGAAACTGCCTAGCATGTTAACGCCGATACCCACCCACACGTGCAGGATGCCGAAGGCAAAGGAGATCACCATCATGGTGAGCGGGTCCTCAATCGGGTTTATTAGAGCGAGACGCGCCAAGGCCCTTTCGACCACGGTGCCCGCCAAAAACACAGAAGACAAGTCGGCCATCCAGCTGTTTGTCAGCGCCCCGGCTAGGACCGTGGAGAGCCCGCAGTACATGAGAAGCCGCGGGAGCTTGTCGCCGGGAGCCTTTAGTCCCTGGCTCTTTATGAACCACCAAGCCCCTATGGTGAGCGCTATCCCGTAGACGGCGTCGCCCAAGCATATCCCGAAGAACAGCCAGAAGAACGGCGCCAGAAACGGGGTCGGGTCGATTTCATCGTACTTGGGAAAACCGAAAATGTTGGTGATGACCTCAAACGGCGTTATGATTGGATGGTTTTCAAGAAAGACGGGGACGTCGTCGCCGGGAGAAGGGTCTTCGGCGACAATTTCCATCTCCGCAAATTCCTTGAGCCCATTTCTCAGCTTATCCAGGTCCTTCTCTTTCACGTATCCTTCGATAACCAGGGTGAAAGCCGTTCTGGGCATGATTCCGCCCAAGCGTTCCAGGTTCTCCTTGTCCAGGTAGTAGTCAATCAAAGCCATGACATCCAACATGGAAGAAGAGAGGTCCCGGTCTTCCGCGATTATGCTCTCGTTCTCCTCTACAAGATCCTGAATCTTCGCCTCAAGCGCCCGGAGCTTGTCTGACACCGTAGCGCCTTCCACTTGAGATTCCTTGAAGGTCACGATCCGTCCGCCCATGCCGGCTACGAACGAGGAGACATCCGCCTCAGAATCACCGTAGACCAGGAGCCACACTCCCGAATTGGAGCGCTCTTCCCACAGCACCTCGTGGTGGGTTGCCCTCCCGGTCGCCTGCTCCTCCAGTGTCGCCAAGGCTGAGGTGGGCAGTACGGCGAGCACACTCCTGCAAGTCTCTGTCGCTCCCACGCGGTCCAGAGGTATGTCCAGTGATCTCCACGGCAGAAGGGCCCTGGCTTCGTCCCTCAATCCTGAGAGCCGGTCGGATATCTCTGTGAGACGCTTTTCGTGAGCCCTGACCTTCTCATACACTTCATCGATGTCATAGGCGGAAGAAAGCCGTCTCAGCTCATTCAAGGCCACTCCCGGCTTCTTGCCGGTGAAGCCGTCTATGAAGGAACGCTTCACAGGGGCGTACTTGTTGAAATAGTCTCGGAGGTACTCGAGCCTCGATAGCGAGTCTGCGATGTCGGCGGGTATTTCGAAGGGTTCCGTTGAGGCCGAGCCTTCAGCCGGTTCCTCCACACCCAGGTGCCGGGGCGAGGACGACTCGGTCGTCACATGGAAGATACCGAGATCACGAAGCCGCTCAAATATGGGCGCTCGCAGTTCCTTGGTGGCGTATATGGTGATCTTCTTCATTCTGGCAACAGCCATGCCCGCGCCGGATGCGCCGGTTCGGCGCCTCTCTCCCGGCTCCCCCCCTTATACAGCCTTCTTGACCCTATTAGCGATTATCGTGATGGCATCCTGAAGCCTTGAGCCTGCCGTCTCCCGAAGAGAAGAGATCTCCCTCTCTGCCTCTTCCAGAGACATCTTGTCTATCTCGGCGACTGACTTGGCCGCATCGTCAAGCAGAGATTTCGCTTTGGATTGGGCTTCCTCAACAGCGTCTTGGAGGAGGCGTTCGGCCTCCTTGTCGGCCGAGACGAGGATTTCCTTGGCTCTCATTTTGGCGGCCTCTATCGCTTGGGTTGCCGCCCGCTCGGCTTCGAGGATTGAGTCGAGTTCCTTCTTGGCCATGTAAATGCCATCAAGCCGGCACCACCCGTACCGGGGGCCGGACCGAGGCGCCCCTCCTCTTTTCTAAGTCTTGTGCTGCTACAATACTGTTGTCGCCGGCAGGCGACGGCGAGTATTCTTCTATGACCCTGACGAGAAATCCTCCGGTCGGTCTCGCCTCAGCCCGTACCTGAATAGGAGGGCTTGCACTATGCGCTCCGCTGCGCGCCCATCGCCGAAGGGGTTTTTCACCTGCGACATTCGTTCGTATTTTGCCCTATTGTCCAATAACTCCAATGCTGTGTCTACTATGACCTGCCTGTCAGTTCCTACTAGCACGACGGTGCCGGCATCCAGCGCCTCCGGCCTTTCGGTCTTGTCTCGGCAGACCAGGGTGGGGACTCCGAGGGAAGGGGCCTCCTCCTGGACTCCTCCGGAGTCGGTGATGATGAGGTACGCCCGGTTCATGAGGTTGACGTAGTCGGGGTAATCAATGGGATCGAATAGGACTGTTCTGGGCGCGCCTGTAAGGTGCCTCAAAATGGGCTCCCGGGCATTCGGGTTACGGTGCACCGAGACGAGAAGTTGTATGTCTTCGCGTGAGGCGGCCAGTGTGGCCAAAGCCTGTCCGATGTTCTCCATACCCGGCCCGAAATTCTCCCGTCTGTGTACCTCCACCAGTATGTTCCGGCGGGACTCGAAGTCTATCTTGTTGAGACTCTCTTCCCTGAAACGGTATCCGTCCTTCACCGTCATGAGAAGTGTGTCGACGGCGGTGTTGCCGGTCACAAATATGGAATCGGGATCCGTACCCTCATTCAGAAGGTTCCGCTTGGAGAGCTGCGTCGGAGCGAAGTGCAGGTCGCTGATGATATCGGCGATCTTCCGCATTATTTCTTCGGGGAAAGGCGCGTACTTGTCGCCGGTCCGGAGCCCCGCCTCAATGTGGCCGACGGGAATCCGCAGGTAATAGGCTGCGAGGGCGGCCGACCCCGTCGTAGCGGTATCGCCGTGGACAAGGACCATATGGGGACGCTCCTTCTCAAGGACTGGCGTCAGGCCCTCAAGCACTCGCCTGGTGGTCTCGGCCAGGGTCTGGTTGGGCCTCATCACGTCAAGGTCATAATCGCTTTGGACACCGAAATCGTTAAGGACCTGGTCCAACATCTGGCGGTGTTGCGCGGTGACCAAGACTCTTGATTCTATGAGGGAATGGTGCTCCTGGAGCGCCCGTACCACCGGAATCATCTTGATGGCCTCGGGTCTGGTACCGAAAACGGAGATTACCTTCAGGCTGCCCACAAAATCAACCTTTCCGCCGGACGGACCGACTATCCTTCCCGGCCCTGGTCCCGCCTGGTCTTCTTAGTCCCTAGACTCAACAGTCCTGCCCTGTGGGCCACAACAAACATGCCCAGGACAGCGAGACCGGCCAGGGGGGCTCCCGTCTTCAGAGGGACAAAACCTGAGACGAGGCCCAGTATGCCGAAACACAGGCTGACCACGTAGATTGAGAGAACTGCCTGGCGCTGGCTCATGCCCAGCTCCAAGAGCCTGTGGTGCAAGTGATCCCGGTCGGCTTGAGACGCCGGCCTCCCTGATATCTTTCTCCGCAGAATCGAGAAAGCCATATCAGATATGGGAACCATCAAGGTAAGGATGGGCGCCAGGATGGACATGGCCACCGCCGACTTCACGAGTCCCTGTACCGCCAGGACCGAGAGGGCGAGTCCGAGATACATCGCGCCCGCATCTCCCATGAAAATCGACGCAGGGTGGAAGTTGAAGGGCAAGAACCCGAAGACAGCGCCTGCCAGGGCGGCTGCTTCAGGAGCCACTGCGATTGCCCCGGCCTTGGATATGGCACGAACCATGGCCGCTGAGGTGATACC
The DNA here is from genome assembly GCA_012841375.1 of Candidatus Fermentithermobacillaceae bacterium. Taxonomy (GTDB): domain Bacteria; phylum Bacillota; class Sulfobacillia; order Fermentithermobacillales; family Fermentithermobacillaceae; genus UBA3951. Next base: position 15,387 of record DUUV01000087.1, on the reverse strand, counting down.
CACGATCCCCGCCGCGAGTCCGTCCAGACCGTCTGACCAGTTTATCAGGTTCTCGAAAGAGACAATCCACAAAATTGTTAGGGGCAAAGCGATCACGCCGATGAGGACGATCTCGCCCGAGAAGGGGTTCTTGATGAAAGAGATGCTGACGCCTAGGCTCACCACCACTCCGGCGGAAACGACCTGACCAATGAACTTCTGCCAGGGTTTAAGGGGCCAGAGGTCGTCGATGACGCCCACTATCAGGATAACCAGCCCGCCTATGGCCACTGCCGGAAAGGCGGTATTTTCCCCCGTTCTTGTCGCCAACATGGCAATGACGGACGCCAGGTAGATGGCAATACCGCCTAGGTAGGGAACCGGGGACCGGTGGATGCTCCGCGAGTTGGGGTAACACATGGCTCCGGTCTTCTTGGCGATGAGACGGACCAGAGGGGTGAGGCCAAAGGAAAGGGCGAACGCCAAGCCAAAAGCCAAGGCACTCTTCATGAAAGCCCCTCCTTTTCCATTCCTCAGCAGGCCCTCTACCTGGGTAATTGTATAAGAGCCTGTCCCACCAGTCAATCCGGCGCCGATGTGCACTCTTTAGCGCTCTTGGAACATCTCCACAATAACGTTGGATTCAGCCAGCAAGTCCTGGGCCAGCCGGTCAGGATACGGGTACCTGTATATCACCTTCGTAATCCCCGCGTTTACGAGCATCTTGGCGCAGGTGACACAGGGCTGGTTGGTGCAGTAGATCACCGATCCCTCAAGGGAGATCCCATATCTGGCAGCCTGCACCAAGGCGTTCTGCTCGGCGTGAAGCCCTCTGCACATCTCAACCCGTTCGCCCGAGGGAATCCCGAGCCGCTCCCTCAAGCACCCTACCTCGCTGCAGTGAGCCATGCCCGTAGGAGCCCCGTTGTAGCCGGTAGCCAGCACTCTCTTGTCCTTTACCACTATGGCCCCGACATTCCTTCTGAGACAGGTCGAACGCTTGGCGACAACCTGGGCGAGCTCCATAAAATACTCGTCCCAGCCCGGTCTTTTATGTTCCGTCATCTATTTGACTCCTCCGGGTTTGGAAAAGTTTCAGACCTTTTCGGCCTTCTTGCCGAATTTCTCCTCTATTTCATCCCAGGCGTAGACCGCCCTGTTCCCGCCTACCAGTTTGGGCCGGGTCCTGGCCACGGTAAGATGGGCGCTGCCCACCGTCTCCTGGCCTAATCTGACGGGGACCGCCACGGGCCGGAGGTGCATGCCGATGAGCGTATCTCCGATGTCTATGCCTGCGTGGGCCTGTATGGTCTCCACGACGACCGGGTCGGAAAACCTCCTCAGGGCGGTGGATGCGGTGGCTCCGCCCGCTTTGGGGACGGGCAGGACGGTCACTTCCGTGAGACCGTACTTCTCCTGGACGTCCCGCTCAACCACCAGGCACCTGTTGAGATGCTCGCAACACTGAACGGCGAGGTGGACTCCGGTGCCCTTGAGACCCTCATGGATCCCGTCCAGGACGGCCGCAGCCACTTCGGCGCTGCCTGTAGAACCGATCCGCTTCCCTTGGATCTCGCTGGTCGAACACCCTAGAACCACTATCTGGCCTGGCCGCAGTTTGGCGGCCTCCAAGAGACCTTTGGTCGCCTGCAGCACTTCCTGCTTCACCCTGCTCAGGTCCAATTCCGTCTCTTTACCTTCGCGCCCGGCATCCACTTCAGCGTACCTCCCCAAACCTTTTCTCGATGGCCGTCATTTTCGCGACCCGTCTTGCGTGGCGTCCTCCCAGGAAGGAGGAGCTCACGAACGCGGTGACGATGTCGCGGGCAAGGCCACTTCCCACTACGCGGGCTCCGATGCAAAGTACGTTGGCATCGTTGTGCTCGCGGGCGGCCCGGGCCGAGAACGTGTCCGATACCGCGGCGGCCCTGATCCCGGGCACCTTGTTGGCCGACATGGCCATCCCCAGGCCTGTCCCGCATACAAGTATGCCTGCTCCTGCCTGGCCATCCAGTACCGCTTCAGCCACCTTCACGGCAAAATCCGGGTAGTCCACAGATTCGTCGGAGAACGTCCCGAGATTGAGCGGCTCGTGACCCATTTCCTTGAGCATCTCCGCCACTTCTTCTTTGAGCCGGAAGCCGGCGTGGTCACTTCCCAGAGCGATCTTCATGCTGTCTCCCTCCATCCCAGCTTCAGATGACCCGTTTGATTCTCTCACAAAAAGCCCTCAAACCCGTATCCAGGTCCTGCGCGGTCCTGTCGTAGGCATCCTGACTGTGGCCGAACGGGTCACTTACATCCCCCGGCAATGCTCCGCCCGAAGCGGCGGCCAACGTAACGACTTTCCCCGCATGAGCCGGATATCTGCGTGTGAGGCTATCCTTGTGGCCCTCAGTCATGGTGATGACTACGTCGGCTTGAGAGAGGTCTTCTTCAGAAACCGTCGTCGCCCTGTGGCCGGAAAGGTCCAGCCCGCGGGCGGCCATGGCCTTCAAAGCCTCGGGGGTGGCCGGCATCCCGTCGGAGGCCGAGGTGCCTCTTGACCATGCGTTCAGGTGTATCTCCGAACATTCGACCTGCCATATGGCCCGCAAGAGAGCTTCTGCCATGGGGCTCCGGCACGTGTTGCCCGTGCAGACCAGGAGGATGTTCATCTCGGCTCTCTCCGCCGGCCGAAGCGTCCGCCCGCCGCTTGCCTTCCTGAGCCTGTTTTGAATGGCGTGCCCCAGTCCGTGCTCTGGAAAGGATTCGGCCAGGATGACGCCTGCGCCGGTCTCATCGGCGTATCTCAGTCCCGCGAACAACCTGGAAGCCACTCGCGGGAGGTCGTCTCTAGGGCCAAGGTCCAGGACGGAGAGCCGGTCAGGCCACCGTCCGGCCAGGGGCGCGTACTCGGGGGCGTTCTCGCTGGATGCGAGAATCAGCACCTTTTCCCCGAGAATGACGTGCCTGGCGGCATGGAACCCGATGGATTCGGCCTGCTCTTTAGGACTTCCCACTGCCAAATAGACGTGCCCTCTCGGGGCATAGTGCCGGTACTTCATGCCGGGAGAAGGCGGTGGTCCTTGATGAGGTGTGTCGGCGGCGACCTCAACCTCCCCCAAGAACTTCCTGAGCTCTTCGGGCGAAAGGCCGCCCGGGCGCAGTATCCTGGGAACCGGACCCGAGATGTCCAGAACGGTCGACTCTACGCCAATATCTGCCGGCCCCCCGTCTACGATGACGTCTACTCTCCCCTCCAGGTCGGCCAGTGTGGCCTCGAAGGTTGTGGGGCTGGGTTTTCCCGACAGGTTGGCCGACGGCGCCGCCACGGGGACCCCTGCGAGGTCAATAAGCCTCTGGGCGACAGGGTGATCGGGCATTCTGATGGCCACCGTGTGGAGCCCCGCCGTGACCACATCCGGGACAAGATCGGATTTGGCGAAGAGCAGCGTCAGAGGGCCGGGCCAAAAAGCCTCCATGAGCCTCACCGCTCCTTGGGGAATGTCCCTCACAAGGGGAGCCACCGACTCGGGCCGGGATACGTGCACGATGAGCGGGTTGTCTTGCGGCCTTCCTTTGGCCTGGAATATCCGGCTCACCGCCTCTGACATGAGAGCGTTGGCGCCCAGGCCGTAGACCGTCTCGGTGGGAAAAGCCACCAATCCCCCTCGGCGCAGGACCTCCGCGCAAGGGATCAGCAGGGACTCCTCTCGTCCGAGAGGGTCAACCTTCACGATTCTGGTTTTCACCCGCACCTAAACCTCCCGCAATCCTGCTTTTCTACCCACAACCACCCGTTGCCTTCCGGCATAGTCTCTAAGAACTCTCGTCTCGCTCCAGCCGCCCGTCTCCCTCATCATTTCCAGACAGGCCTCTCCTTGACCGTGGCCGATTTCCATCACCAGGAAGCCGCCGGGCTTTAGCGCCGGGGGCGCCTCTTTCACCACCCTGCGTATCACCTGTAGCCCGGATTCTCCCCCGTCAAGGGCCAACCTTGGCTCGTAATCCCGCACTGTGGTAGACAGCGTTTCCATCTCATCCGTGGGGATGTAAGGCGGGTTGGTTGCGAGAACATCAAACTTACCGGCGAAACCCATCTCTATGAGCGGCGCGACAAGGTCGCCTACCAAAAAGGTCACACGCTGCGACAGTCCGAGTCTTTCCGCGTTTTCCCGTGCTAGATCGACCGCTTCACGTGAAACATCGGTCAAGACCGTGGCGGCGCCCGGTAGGCGCTTGGCCAATGAGAGCCCTATGGCCCCCGACCCGCAACAGATGTCGCCCACCGTAGGAGACGGCATGTTGCACAAGAGGTCTAGAGCCGTTTCCACCACATGCTCGGTTTCCGGACGGGGGATCAGTACCCGGCGGTCAACCAGGAAATTGTGTCCCATGAACTCTTGAAACCCTCTAAGGTACGCGATGGGCTCGCCGGCCGACCGCCGTTCCAGGAAAGACGTATACTCGGCGATCAGGCTCTCGCTCACAGGAGCCTCGGGGTGGAGGTGGACGAACTCAGACGGTTTGCCCAGTACAAAGGAAAGAAGAAGGGTCGCGTCCCGACCGGGCGTGTCCGAGATGCCGGCGAGTAGGAGTCTTCCGTGAGATAGGGCCTCGCCCACGTTCATGCCTGTGACGCTTCCTCGATCCTCTTCTTCTCTTCGTCGTCGAGGAGGGCGTCGACCACATCGTCGATCTTCCCGTCCATGAACTCGGTCAACTTGTGACTGGTGTATCCGATCCGGTGGTCGGTCACTCTCTGCTGCGGGAAGTTGTAGGTTCGGATCTTCTCGGCTCGCTCGCCGGTCCCTACCTGAGACCTCCTGGCCTGTGTGAGCTCCCGGTTTTTCGCTTCCTCTGCCAGAGCCATAAGCCTGGACCTCAAGATGCGCATGGCTCTCTCCCTGTTCTGGATCTGGGACCGCTCATCCTGGCAGGTTACGACCACACCCGTTGGCAGGTGGGTTATGCGGACCGCCGAATACGTGGTGTTGACTCCCTGTCCTCCCTTTCCAGAAGCGCAATAGGTGTCGATGCGCAGGTCGTCTGGGGCGATCTCGATGTCATCCACATCGTCTGATTCGGGGAGCACTGCCACAGTCGCGGTGGACGTATGGATGCGGCCACCCGACTCGGTGGTAGGGATGCGCTGTACCCTGTGGACGCCGCCCTCAAACTTGAGGCGGCGGTAAGCTCCCTTGCCGCCGATGGCGAAAACGATCTCTTTGAACCCTCCCAGGTCCGTCGGGTTCGAGGTCAGGATCTCGGTCTTCCACCGCCGGTCCTCGGCGTAACGCCCGTACATCCGGAACAGCTCCGCTGCGAACAAGGCGGCTTCCTCTCCACCGGTTCCGGCCCGGATCTCGACGATGACGTCTTTGTCGTCGTTGGGGTCCTTTGGGATCAGCGCAACCCTGAGTTCCCCTTCCAACCGGACCTTCTGCTCCTGGAGGGACGCCAGTTCTTCCTCTGCCATCTCCCTGAGCTCCCGGTCGTCTTCGGTTTCCAATATCTCACGGCTTCCCGCAATGTCGTCCAAGACGCGGAGATAGCGCCTGTACAGAGTTACGGTGTCTTCAATGCGGGCTCGCTCCTTGGCGATTTCCCGGCACTTCTTCGGGTCGGAGAAGACCTCGGGTTTCTCCAACTGGACCGAAAGGTAGTCGTAGTGCTCGACCATGCCGTCCAGCTTGCCCGCCAGACCCGTGCCTTCATGTTCATTGCTCACCTGAAACCACCTCTTTCGGCTTCCACCAGCCGGGCCAAGCTGTCGGCGGCTACTTCCAGCTGCCCGGTATTAGGTTCTCTGGTGGTCATAGACTGGAGACCCATTCCCGGAGCTCTCAGGAGGCGCCAGAAGCCACCCTCTCTCGCGGCGGAAGCCTTTAAGAACTCATATGCCAACCCAGCTGTCAAGGGCATCAACGCCAGCCGGGCCACAACTTTGTTCAATACTCCCTGTGGCGTGACAAAGAGAAACACAGCCCAGGTAACCAACACCACGATGAAGAGAAAGCTGGTGCCGCACCGCGGGTGCAACCTGGATTCCCGGCCGGCTTTGGACGCGAGGAACTCACTGATCTCGGGGACACCCCACTTATCCATATAGATCTTCTCGTTTATCTCCCGGTGGTTATTCTCCCATGCCCATATCACCTTGTGTTCGGCTCCGTGGTACTCAAGGACCCTCTGGATCTCTTTCATCCTGGATATCGCTCCCACGTAAGCCACGAGAACGGTCACTCGCAACAGGGCTTCCACCAGGCTGGCCCAGAGGGTACCCGTCACATTGAGCGCTGCAGCCAGATAAGGCGCCACCACTGCCGGAAGGACGATGAAGAGGGCGATCGCGAGTACCGCGGCGATCGCCACGCTCAAGTCGACTACACCCTTTGAGGACTTCTCCTCGTCCGGGAAGGATATGTCGGCCGACCGCATAAGCATCTCTACGCCCAGTGAGAGAGAATCCCAGAACGACAAGGCTCCCCTCACCACGGGCATTCGCAGGAAGACACTCCTGCTGGAGGGGGTCTCGGCTTTCTTAATAAAAGAGATGATCTCTCCCTTGGGGTCCCTCACGGACATGGACGCGAACCGGGGGCCCCTCATAACCACACCTTCCATAACCGCCTGTCCCCCGTAAGAAGGCGAATCGGCCATTGGAATCCCCCCTCGGATTTTCGCCGGACATCCCTAGGCGGCGGGTCTTCGCCGCCACCACACACTATTCTACAGGAAAATGAAAAGGCAGAAACCGGGAAAGGTCTCTGCCTTACGTAGTCTGAGACTAGCGGCCTTCCTGCGGGGTCTCCTCTTTCTTCTCGCCCTCGAGATATCCGTACTTCTGGCGGAACCTCTCGACGCGGCCGCCCGTGTCGATGATCTTTTGCACGCCGGTGAAGAACGGGTGGCACTTGGCGCAGATGTCTACCCTGACGCCTTTCCTTGTGGAGCCGACTTCATATGACGCGCCGCAGGCGCATGTGATGGTTGTCTTTTCATAGTTCGGATGAATTCCGGGTTTCATATGCGAATCACCTCAGAGTATGTGCGATCCAAAGGACGTCCAAACGGCATTCCAAACAAACAGAAAGAGTATAGCACGCCTTGGGTTACCTCATCAACGCCAGTCTCTTCCTGAGAATGGGTATCGCCTCTTCGTTGGTCTTGGTCTTGGTGAGGAGGTCTATGAGGGCCTCCAACACCTTGTCAGGCTCCAAGTCGTTGGTCATCTTCCTGAAGAGCCACATGGCGTCGATCTCGTCCTTGGGCTGGAGGAGCTCCTCCTTGCGGGTACCCGACCTCTTGATGTCTACGGCCGGGAAGATCCTCCGCTCGGAGAGCTTCCGGTCAAGGTGGATCTCCATGTTGCCGGTGCCCTTGAACTCCTCGTAGATGACGTCGTCCATCCTGGAGCCGGTCTCGACCAGGCACGTACCCAGTATGGTGAGGCTCCCGCCTTCTTCTATGTTGCGGGCGGCGCCGAAGAACCTCTTGGGCTTGTGGAAGGCCGCAGGGTCCATACCTCCGGAGAGGGTCCTCCCAGAGCTGGGCTCTATGAGGTTATAGGCCCTGGTCATCCTCGTAATGCTGTCCAGAAGCACGACGACATCCCGCCCCGTCTCTACGAGACGCTTGGCGCGCTCAAGGGCCATCTCCGTGACTCTGGCGTGGTTCTCCGGTGGCTCATCAAAGGTTGACGCGATGACTTCGCCGTTGACCGACCGCTGCATGTCGGTGACTTCCTCAGGCCGCTCGTCGATAAGGAGGACCATCAGATAAGTGTCGGGATGATTGGTCGTTATGGCGTTGGCGATGTTCTTAAGGAGGACTGTCTTGCCTGCCTTGGGCGGAGAGACAATCAACCCTCGCTGGCCCTTGCCCACAGGCGCCACAAGGTCCAGGAGCCTGCCCGAAGTGTTCCCTCTCGTCGTCTCCAGTTTGAACCGCTGGTCTGGGAATATAGGCGTAAGCCCCTCGAAGTTGGGCCTTTCACGGGCGGTCTCAGGGTCGTCGCCGTTGATGGCCTCAATGCGGAGGAGCCCGTAATACCTCTCGGTATCGTGGGGCGGGCGGACCTGCCCGGATACCAGGTCGCCGGTCCTTAGGTCAAACTTGCGGATCTGGGACGGCGAGATATAGATATCGTCTTTGCTCGGGAAATAGAACGCGGGCCGGAGAAAACCGTACCCCTCGTTCAATATCTCAAGCAGCCCTTCAGCGAAGATTAACCCGCCTGCCTGGGTACGGGCCTTTAGGATCTCGAAGACCAGCTCCTTCTTGCGGAGGGCCGAATACCCGGCAATACCCAGTTCACGCGCTACTCGCTGGAGGTCGACAAGCGTCATATTGGCAAGTTCCTTCATGGTCGGGCCTGAGTCGGGCCTAGGCCGTGCAGTCTTGGTCGGACGCACGTAGACCACGTCGGCAGGCGGTTCCTGCTGCCTGGCCGTCTGGCGGTAGTCCCGCTCGTCCACTTGCCGTTGCTCCGCGCCTGAACGGAAATGATCGGCCTGCTCGGAAGACCTATACCGCGGCGTGTCAGGCATCACTCGCTGGTACTGCTGGCGTTCATCGTAGGACCGGTCCTGATGTCGATCCTGTTGGCGGTCCTGCCTGTCCTGCCGCTCAAGCGCCCGCCTATCCGCGTACTGGCGCTCGGGCCGGTCAACTTGAGTCTTCTCCTGGTAAGACCGGGAAGGCGGTCTGGAAACCTGTCTCTCATCGGCCCTTGCGTGAGACGGACGTTCGGATACGGACGAAGCCTTCTCGGCCGGACCGCTCTGGTACGGGTACCTTTCAGGAAACGGCCTATCGCTTATGGTGCGGCCCAATCGGTCGGGAGCCTGCCTGCGGGAGGGCTCGGGAACAGGCCTTTGTTCGGGAGCGGCCTCTCTGGGAGCGGTCTCTTCAGGGACACTCTCGGGCGCGACCGGCGCCTGAACCGCTTCATCGGAAGCAACAGGTTCCGGAGCAGCCACTTCCTGCGCCACCGGTATAGGAGCCGCAGGTTCAGGGGCCACGGGCTCAGGTGTCACTTCTTCGAGAGTGGGCTGCGAGAGAGTTGCAGGCGGTTCGGTAACGGTCTCCCCGGACGCTGCCTCTGGGGTATCGCCCTCGGCGGGCTCTTTCTTTCGGGTTCGACGGGTGGTTCTAGGTTTGGCGGGCTTCTCGGGTTCTCTTGTGGAAGGAGCAGTGACTCCTGCAGGCTCGGTGGTTTCCGGGCCTTCCGGCTCGTCAGGCGGCTTAACTTTGCGCCTCGTTCCACGTCCCCTCGTAGTGCGTTTAGGTGCCTCGGGTTGCACATCTTCCCCCGGCTGGACCGTCTCGGGGGCTTCTTCGGCAACAGGTGGGGCTTCTTCCGGGACAGATTTCTTTCTTGTGGTTCTGCGGGGGCGTTTCACGGGAGGCTTCTCTTCGGGGGTCTCGCCGGCTTTGGTTTTCTCACTCATCTCGCCGGCCGAGGCATCCTCTAAGTCCATCTTGGCTTTCACCCGCCTCCTGGGTTTGGACGTTGCGGCAGGCACGTCCGCGTTCTTGGTCTCCTTGTTTTCATCTTGCATGGCGTCACATCTCCTATAGGTCGTTGGCAAACCCAAAAATCCCATCTCGGATCGCTTGGGAAGACACTTCAAAATCGGCAGGGCCGAAAAGCATATTTACCGGGTACGCATGAACTCCTGGGGACACATCGGTAGGCGGAATCTCGCTTTCCTACTCGAAACTATCATACGCAGGCAAGCCAGTCAAGATTCAGCGGGATTCGAGTTCCTTCTGAACTTTCGCCCAGTCGTCCTGGAACCGCTTGATCCCTATGTCCGTAAGCGGGTGACGGAGCATCTGCTCAAGCACCTTGAAGGGCACGGTCGCGATGTGGGCCGACGCCCTGGCCGCCTCCACCACATGCATGGGATGCCTGATGGATGCCGCGATTACCTTGGTCGGAAACCCGTAGTTCTCTATCATCATCACCAGGTCGGTCACAACTTCCATGCCCTCGTTGCTCACGTCATCCAGCCGTCCCAAGAACGGGCTTATGTATGTCGCGCCGGCAAGACAGGCCAAAAGCCCCTGGGAAGCCGAAAAGACTAGGGTTACGTTGGTCTTCACACCTTCCTTCGAAAGAACCTTTACGGCCTTTAGCCCCTCTTTGGTCATGGGGATCTTGATGACTACGTTCGGAGCGATCTTAGAAAGCTCCCTGGCCTCGGGGATCATATCTTCGGCCTTCTCAGACAAGACCTCGGCCGAGATGGGACCGGGCACTATATCGGTGATCTCCTTTACTACGGTCCGGAAGTCCCGCCTCTCCTTGGCGATGAGGCTGGGGTTGGTGGTCACTCCCGAGATGACTCCCCAGCCGGCTGCTTCTTTGATCTCCTCGATGTTTGCGGTATCCAAGAACAGCTGCATGTTGGTGCCCCCTTCAAATGGATCGACAATGGACCGGCAATCTGTCGCCGGTCAAGCGGAGAGGCCAAGGACTCTTCTGGCTTCCTGAGGCGAGGCGACGTTTCTTCCGAGTTCGCGTGCCAGCCTCGCCATCCGCGCGACCAGTTCGGCGTTGGACTTGGCCAAGACTCCTCTCGAGTAATAGATGTTGTCCTCAAAACCGACTCTGACATGCCCTCCCAACACGATGGCCATGGCTCCCAGCGGAAGCTCATGCCTGCCTATGCCAGCTACCGACCAGGTCGACCCGTCTTCGGGGAGTATCGAGACAAAGTGCATGAGATTCCGGGGATCTCCCGAAATCCCCCCTGGAACGCCCATCACAAAGTCAAAGTGACCGGGCATCTCGACGAGTTTTCCGGCGGCGAGCCTGCGCTGGTTCTCCATCATCCCCACGTCAAACAGCTCGAACTCCGGCTTTACCCCGTGTTCGCGAATGGTACGGGCGAAAAGCTCCATGTCGCTTAGGGAGTTTACGAATATGCCGTCTCCAAAGTTTACCGTCCCGCATGTAAGTGTAGCCATCTCGGGCTTCAGTGATACCGGGGCTACTCGCTCCTCTACCGTCATGCCGACGGCCCCGCCCGTTGATATCTGTATGATAAGGTCCGTCTTGTCCCGCACGAGTTCAATGATACGGGAGTACACTGCCGGGTCTTGTGTGGGACTGCCGTCGGGGTTGCGGGCGTGTAAGTGGGCGATGGACGCACCCTCGTTCCACGCGCGATAGCACTCTTCGGCGATTTCCTCAGGCGTCAAGGGGATATAGGGAGTCTGAGAGCGGGTTACCTCCGCGCCGACGGGAGCCACCGTTATCATCAGGGGATCCATCTGTGGGGCACCTCTCCTGCTCCGGTTCTTTTCATGCGTCTTTGGAACGGCATTAGGACCGGTACATCTCTCGAAAAACCCTTCGACTAAACCGGTGCAAAGTCCTTCCGTCCGTCAGGCCTTTGGCTTGGGCGCCACCACCGTGCCGGAAGCGCGCGCCACCAGTACGGGCTCGGGGAGCACCTTGGCGGCAGTCGGACCCCGGTCGGGATCAGGGACAATCACCTTGTGGCACTCCATCTCTATGCGGCGGCTCCGGTTTCCGACCCCGGTGATCCTGCCCGTAAACTCAAGGTAGTCTCCGGCATGCACGGGCTGTTTGAACTCCATGAGGTCATAGGCCGCCAGAAGGCCCTCATCGCCATCGTACCGTATGCACAGTTCCGTAGCCAAGTCTCCAAACCATTTCACCACGGTGCCTCCCGCGACGATCCCGCCTCCGTAGGTGACGTCCATTTGACTCACGCGGAAGCGAAGGGAGGCAACGGGCAACTCGCCCTGCCCGGTTGGACCCGAGGGCGCCTTCTCAGCGCCATGGGGACAGGCTTTCTTCTCCACTCAACTCACCCCTTAGTCTCCTGCCTTCACGGCGACACTTTTCCGCAGGGTTCTTTCCGGGGTCTTCTCGGGATGAACTCGCATACACCTGCGGCCCGAAGAAGCTGCTCGCAGGCGTCTCTGAGCCACCTCTCGACCCACCGATCCGATTCTACCCTTAATGGATGACCAAACGGAAGGGGCAAGAGGCTCTCCGGCGATTTGAGCGCAGGCAGGGATGGTTTCGCGGTGCGACGAACTACTGTTGCTTGGGAGGAATCCTTGTGCCAAAGACCGCTCTAAAGAACTCGATCGTAGTTACCCTGCTCATCTCTAGCATACTGGCGTTTGTGCTGTTAAGCCCCACCCTCAAAAGAGGGTTGTTCTTCAGGGAAGACTACCTGCCATACCTATCTAGGGTAGGTATTCTCTTCGCCCTGGTCTCCTTCCTGGCCGTACTGAGAGGCGACGGGATATGGCGGGGCGACATAGACATACTTCTGACGCTCATTGCCGGACTTTACTTTCTCACCAACCTGTGGGCTCAATCAAAGATGGACGCAATGGACGGCGCGCTCAAGTACGGCGGCTATGTCATGGTGTTCATCATGGCGCGCTACGCCTCTTCGAGCCCCCTGGGCAACCGGATAACGCGAAACCTCCTCGTAGTCACCGGGGTCGTTGTGGCCCTTGCCGGCTACTTGACGGCAGCGGGGATCGCCCAGTATCCCACCTCGGTGCGGGCGGGAGCGCTCCTGGGCTCGTTTCAGTATCCCAACGCCCTGGCGGCCTATGCCATGTTTCTCTTGTTTTTCGTGTATTACGCCTGGACCGAGGGTTTCGGCAGTGCTCTCCGGGACACGATAGCGGGCCTTGTCTACTCGGCCATATCGTTCCTCCTGGTCGGTTCAGTCTTTCTCACCAACTCCCGGGCGACGCTCCTTATGTTTGGAGGCTTCCTGGCCGTCTACGGGGCCATTCTTCCTAAGGGACACCGCCTGGAGATACTCTCCCGGGTGGCGGTCAGCGTCATCTCCTTCGCCCTCGTGGCGTCGAAGATGGATACGGCGCTTAGGGACAATGACGCCGCCGGCATGAAACAAGGGCTTCTCATTGGTTTGCTGCTTGCCGTGGTCCTTGAACTGGCCAGGAGACATCTGGGCAAGGTGGTTGGTCGCGCGGCGCTTCCTTCAGGCCAGGTTGCGACTACGTCCTCCTCTCTGGGGCTCCGGCCCACACCGGCGAAGGTGATTCTCCTGAGGGTAGCCATCATCGGCCTCGTAGTCGTCGTAGGTAGCCTGGCCCTCATCTCCGCCGTCAAGAACCCTGCTGCCGAAACGGTGTTGTCAAAAGTCCTGCCGCCACGTGTCATATCACAGCTTAAGACCATTACACTCTTGGACAGGAGTATGATCATCCGCCTCTTTGCGACAAAGGACGCCCTCTCCATCGCCTTGGGGCACCCGTTCGGGACCGGAGCAGGCGGGTGGGAGGCCCTTTACCACCAATACCATAGGACGCCTTACTGGTTCACCGAGACTCACAACCATTTCGCACAGACGCTTGTGGAGATCGGATTCCCGGGTCTCCTAATCTATGTGGCCTTGTGGGTGGCCCTGGCTTACGCCGCGATCAGGGCGTACCTTAAGGCGCACGATGAGGCGGACGAGGCGAAAGCTTCTGCATCTGGGTCGGGAGAGCCCCCTCAAGGGGCGGCCTTCGCGACAAAGGTCGCGTCATCGGCTATGGCCGTCTTCGCTTTGGGGATACACAGCGCAATGGACTTCGACCTATCGCTGCCAGCCATCGCGGTGGCCATGTACGCTGCCATAGCGGTCTTAGTCTCGGACGTAGGTCATAACCTTCCCCAACTCCTGAAGTCCACAGTGTTCAAGTTCACCCCGGGGTTTCCGGGAAAGGGTTCGCAGAAGAAGGGGGGCAAAAAGCCGGGCGAAGGGCTGTCCTTCTCCTTGCCCATGGCCCTAACCATACTCGTGGCCCTGGCCTTGGTGCCGGCAGTGACGCTTACCGCCAACAGGCTCTACAGCGGCATCGTCTACGGGTCCAGGGCTGTCTACGCCCACGGGTCGGGAGACCTGATGCTGGGAAGACGGTACCTGGCCGAGGCCGCCAAGCGAGACAAGTGGAACCCGTCTTACCCCCTGGAGCTCGCCGAATGGGCAGTGGAGGATTATGTGGCCACAAGAAATCCGGCATCCAAGAATATGGTGCCCTTGTACCTTGAGGCGGCCCGGATAGCCGACCCGACAAACATGGAGCGGCAGATCATGGAGTTTCAGATGCTCAGGAAAATCGGGGAGATAGACGATTCCCTGAAGGCCCATTACCAACTCATCTTGATGATGCCGACCAACCGTTCTTACTACGAAACGTTCTCAGACCTCGGAAGGACCTGTATTGAGCGGCACACAAAAGGGCTCTCCAACCCGGAGACAGGAGAGGCCGAACGCAGAGAGCACCTGGACAGGCTCTATGACTGCGCCGAGCTTATGTCTTCAGCCTTCGACATCCTCGACATGAAGAGGGAGCGCGTTACCGGGTTGTACGCAAAAGTGTTCAATCCAAGCGGGCTGAACTTCACTCCCAGGATAGCGTTGGCCGCGGGCCAAGTAGCGTACTTGCGAGGGGAGATTGAGGCGAGCGGTACTCTTCTCGAGGCGGCGGCCAAGGATAAGAACCTCGCGGATGAGGCCTACAAGTGGCTGGCCTCTCTGGCAGAAGTCTCAGGTTATGAAGCGACATTTCCTGAAGGGTTTGCCCCAGCTCCCGTCGAAGTGCATGCGATGGCTTCCCTCTTCGGCGTGATAAGACCTTCCAGGTAGACGAGGTTTGAAAAGCGAAGGGGCGGCAACACCGTACACATCATGGACTTCACATGAGCATTTTGGCTCACCGCGCTCTGGAGGTTAGACCATTGGACACGTATTCGGACGAAATCGACCTTAGAGAGTACATTGAGATTCTCTGGCGATGGCGGTTTTTCATCGTGGGAATCACTTTCGCGGCGGCGCTCACAGCCGCCCTAGTGAGTTTCTTCGTATTACAGCCGATCTACCAAGCGTCGGTGCAGGTCTTAGCCCCACAAACTCCGGTTCCCGCCGAAGTGATCAAGAGCCCGCACTTTATGGACCTGATCATCGACGGGCTCGATCTGCGCGATCAATACGACGCCTTCTCGCTCTCCAAGGCCGTGTCGCTGGAGACGTCCAAGTCGTCGAATACACTGACCACCATACGGGTAGAGACCGGCAGCAGCGAGCTCTCGACCCGAATAGCCAACAAGATCGCGGCTCAATTCCTGGAGTTCGTAAAGAAAACTCATGAGGATACCATCGCTTCCTCTGTGGGCTATTATGAGGAACAGCGAGACGCGGCCGAGGCAAGCCTCGCAGCTGTGCGGGAGGAGCTTGCGGAGCTGAAACAGACGGCCAACCTGGTCGCTCTACAGAACGAAGTAGAAAGGTTGGCAAGTCAGGTCACGTCCTACCTCACCCAGCAAGTCGAGGCGGAACTTAGGGAACGTGAACTTCAGAAGGGCATAGAGGAGCTGGAGAAAGCTTTGGAGACCACTCCCGCCACAGT
>DUUV01000037.1 GCA_012841375.1 Candidatus Fermentithermobacillaceae bacterium | reverse complement strand
TTCGTGCTACATCGCCACTGTAATAGTAGGCATCTACCGCCTCGAAGTTGCGGGCGTCTTCCTCCAACGCCTCGCGCATTGCAGCACAGGCAGCGTCACGCTCGGCGAGTTGCCGCTTGAGGGAGTCCCGCTCACGTTCGACGGCCTCAAGTTTGACTTCAGTATCGAAGGTTCTATCCTCCCAATACTTGGCCAACTTCACCAGTTCACGGATCCCATCGGGATGAATCTTGCTCACTTCTCCTCGCCCTCCTTCAACAGATCGTTCAACATTTCTTCGAGTTTGGCGTTTTGAGCAGCCCAGGTCGCATCCCAAACCGCATCCCAAACCGCAGCCCAGGTCGCATCCCAAACCGCAACACTGGCCGTAGCACTAGCCGCAGCACGGGCCGCAGCCGTGGCGATAACCCTAGCCGCGTCACTAGCCGCAACCCGAGCCACAGTCCAAGCCGCATTCCTAGCCGCCGCACTAGCCGCAGCCAAAGCCACGTCGCTAGTTGCATAACTAGCCTCCCATTCTGCATCCCAAGCTGCATCCCCAGCCGCATCCAGTTCTTCGTCAGTCGCTTCACCTTTCAGCCACTTGCGTTTGATTTCAATTGCAGCCCAACTTCTTGGATCGGGTTCATGGCCTGCCTGCAATAATGCCTGTTCGGCGTTCCAGCAAGCGAACTCGTGCAGCACTGTAGTAGCGTCAGCCATAGCCAGCACCTCGCCAGACAGACCTATTCGGCAGATGATTGTGCTGGAAGCATGCTGCAAGGCATCCAGTGCACGTGGGGATACATACTCTAATCCTTCGGTGGTCAACATCTGGCCGACTTCAACCTTGGTGTGCGCAGGGAGCCAGAGCCAGGCGGTCTTACCTTCCACCATTCAGCCTCCTCTCGAACCTGAACGTGTCCCACACGAAGTACCCACAGAACCCGACGAACGCCAGAGACATGAGGATGATCCAGGTCATTGGGCGCCCTCCTCGTCCTCGAAGTAGATGCTGATCACGGTGCCGCAGGCGGTCACTTCGACACAGCCTTCCTTTGGCGAATTGGAGAATCTCACCGTCTTCACGCTGCCGCCGTACTCGGCGACGATGGCCGCTGCCACCTTCTGCGCTTCGGCCAGGGTGCGACGATGGGGCCAAGGGTAGTAGACACTCACGAACCGCTGTGTGCTTGCTTCCGGTTCTACGGTGCGGACGATGTCCTCTAGGTCGGGCTTCGGCTGATACCTCGCGAACACGCCGCCGACGATGGACTCAGCCACGTCGTGGTTGATGCGGTTGGCGTAGCACGACAGGCGTATTGCGTCCTGTAGGGTGAGTGCGGTATCATTAGGTGACTGGTTACTTGGCTGCTCCTGTACGGGAGCGGCTTTTTTGTTTTTCATGTGGATGACCTCCTTTCGATGCTTGTCTCCTCTTGATCCGCAAGGGTCCCACGCTCCCTCAGTAAGACCACATCTCTCGGGATGCGTATGTAGCGTCCTACCCGGAAGTGCCCTAGTTTGTTCTGCCGACAGAGCCGCCAGATTTCCGAGACTTTGACCGACCAGCGTTCCGCCAATTGTTCTGCCGTTAGGACTGGTGGGAGTTCTGACATTGGCCCTCCTCCTCAGGAAGCAGTTTCTCAGCAGGCACTCCGAGCGCTGCGGCGAGCTTCACGGCGACGCGCAGTGTGGGTCCTTTGGTGCGCCCTGCCTCGATGTCGCAGATTGTGGACTGGGGCACGCCAGAGCGCCGGGCGAGCTCCATCTGCGTCAAGCCTTGACTCTCACGGAGCTGCTTAAGCATGTCCATCACCTCTGCGATTACTATAACGGAGTCCCGTGATAATGTCAACGGGGTTCCGTCATATTTTCACGGAAATTTGGATATGCTACTATCGGAGTGCCGTTAGGGAGGATGGGAAATGGACTTTGGAAAACGACTGAAAGAACTGATGAGCAGGGCGAATGTGAATCGGTACAAGTTGTCGAAAGCTTCGGGGGTATCGTACTCGTTCATACGGGAACTGGAGGAGGGGATCAGACGGAGGCAAGGAATTATGTCTTCTTCTCGCTTTTCCGGTCGGGAGACGCGCTCACTCTCGGCATCCTCCACCATTTCATCCCCCTACGCTAAACCCCTGCTAGACCCACAAAACGTAAGCCCCGTAGAGGGGCTTTTCTTTCGGGATGAGACCCGTAGTACCTACGGAGGATTTAGAGGGGCTTAAATCGCGTCTCAGGAGGTGGTTTTTTGGGGGTAGGCAGACAAAAAAATGAAGGAGCCCCTGGCCTGACGGTCGGGGCTCTCGGTATTCCGACGTGGGATGCTTACTCGCTCCTGGCGGGCCTGCCGGGCTTGCGTACCCTGTTGGCCTCGATATCCTCCACCGTGATAACCCACGTTGTGCCGACCTGCCTACCCATCCTGCCCTCGGCGCAGAGAGCCCGGACACGTCGCTCAGAGATGCCCAGGACTTCGGCGGCCTCGGCGGTGGAGAGTAGTACCTCACCCTCTTTGTAGAGAGCCAACCGCTCCTCAGAGTCCACCAGGCGCGCCACGTCGTGACTGCCCTGGTAGTCGGAGGAGATGACCAGGAGGTACTCGCCATCGGTGGGCTCTCCGTCGATGGTCAGCACCGTGTAGAGCTTCCCGTGCTGCCACTGGCGACGGAAACGCCAGTTGCCTCGCTCGTCGCAGGTGTCGAGGTTGACGGGGGTCTCCTCCACCACCACTTCGGTCGCGTCCTCAGGCCACTCACGACGCCAGTTCGAGCCGTCCCACCACTGGTAAGACGGATGAGTCTCGCATTCGGAGAGGAGACACGCCCCGATGTCTTCGCTCCACACGACGACGTCCAGGGGCTCTTCGTATTCGTCAGCCTCCTTATACTCGTACCCGGCTTCCTCGAGGCGTTCCTGGGCTTCGTAGTAGTCCGCATCCTTCAGGAGTTCGTCGATGATTTTCACGCCTTCGTTGTAGATCATGAGATAGCGACCGCCCAAAACCACCATCTCTTCGACATCCTCTTTGGGCACGATGTACTGGTACTCTTCAGTTATATACTCTTCTTCGTTGAGAGCCTCGTGGGAACCGTAAAGCAGGTAGGTTAGGGTCTTTTTCTCGGACATCTTAATAAGCCTCCTTGAATCTAGAATCCCGCGTGGTACGTATGCGCGGCCCACGAAAGTTCCTTGCTAAGCTCTCTCTGCCGTTTCACGGAGGTATTCATCCACTGCTCGTTCATACCCCCGCCGCCCGAAGTGCCTGATAAACCTAGTTTTCGACCATACACGGAGGTTTCTCATATCCGTCTGCCCATAGATGTCATGCGCAATGTCCCGCTTGTTCAGTTCTTCGAGCGCTGTTTCCTCAGCATCTTTGCGAGTTGCGGCGATTGTAAGGATGTGCGGGCCTGACAATTCCAGGTTCTGTGTCGTCCATGCGATGTACTCTCGATTTACTTTCGCCATGATGACTCCTTTCTCTGCGTTGGTCGGATGCGCAGCCCCCGTCGATGCTCCTTTCTACTTTTTGGTCTTGAGTACGGCTTCCAGTCGCCGCAGTTCCGCTGCCAATCCCTCGTTTGCGGGAACCCTCCAGCCGATAGCTCCGGCTCCACCGGTTTGCACGTTGTTGGCGTCCCACATCGCTCCGTCTCCGCCGTTG
This sequence comes from Candidatus Fermentithermobacillaceae bacterium, assembly GCA_012841375.1. GTDB lineage: Bacteria > Bacillota > Sulfobacillia > Fermentithermobacillales > Fermentithermobacillaceae > UBA3951. The sequence continues at coordinate 207 of DUUV01000037.1, read as the reverse complement.
TTTCGGACGTACCAGATGTAGTCGGACTCAATCACGAACCAGCTTCCTCCGCCGTAGATGTTCCCGCTGTCGATGAGCCTTTCGCCCTTCAGGACGAACAGGCCCCGGTCGTTTGGTCCGATGGGTTCGGTCGTGGGGCATTCGCCAGTTTTCTCAATGATTGCCGCGATTTCCCTAACCCGCGCCTGCGCAGCCTTGCGAGCCTCA
>DUUV01000079.1 GCA_012841375.1 Candidatus Fermentithermobacillaceae bacterium | reverse complement strand
GGCGCGCCAGAAGTGCGGCAGGAGCGGCTGGTTGACCAGCTCAACATCGCCGAACTTCAGCGAGGTGATCGAGCCAACCGATTTGTCGACCGTGACCGAGAAGCCGTTGCCGGAGACAACGACGCTGTCGCCGTCTTCAACCTGGAGCTCGGGAAGACTGGTCAGGTCGACGGCGGGTGCATCGGTGTGGATCGGCAGTTGGAAACGTTCCCATGCCTGCTCGAAGCCGGCGGGCGCCCAGGACTCGTCGCGCTTGAGCTTGAAGCTCAGGTCGAGGAAGTACTCGACGCCGGGTTCGGGCGTAATCGTGCCGAAGTCGACCGTGAAGACGCGGCTTTCGCCGGGGGCGATGTCGAGGCTGCCGAGCGATCCGCCGCGCAGACGACGGCCGTCGGCGATCAGCGCCCACTCACCGGTGTAGATCTCGTCGAGGTTGGTGAACTGATACCAGTTCTTCAGTTCAACCTGGCCGCGCGCAAGATCAACCGGCTTCACCTGCACGTACTGATAGATCTTGCTGATCTCGTAGAGGCCGGGATGCGGTGTGCGGTCGGCAGCAACCAGTCCGTTCATGCAGAAGTTCTGGCCGCTGAGCGTTCCGCGAGGACCGAAGTCGCCGCCGAAGGCGAAGAACTCGGTCGGGCCACCTTCACGGCGATAGGATTCCGGGACGGGGGCGCGCAGCCCCTGATCGACCCAGTCCCAGACGAAGCCGCCCTGCAGGTGCTTCTTCTCGTAGATCAGGTTCCAGTAGGACCAGACGTCGCCGTTGCTGTTGCCCATCGCGTGCGTGTATTCGCAGAGGATGAACGGACGCTCGCGCGGCTCGGAGGCGTAACGGGCGAGGTAATCCGGGCCGGCATACATCGGCGCGACGATGTCGGTGTAATCGCGTTCGCCGGCTTCGCACGACTGCACGGGGCGCGTGGCGTCGCGCTGGCGCATCCAGTTGGAGGTGGCGACGAGGTTGTCGCCGTGGCCGTTCTCGTTGCCGACCGACCAGATGACGACCGACGGGTGGTTCTTGTCGCGTTCGACCATGCGGCGCGTGCGGTCCATGTACGCGGGCAGCCACTCGCGCTGGTTGGTGAGCGACTGATGGCCGTGGCATTCGATGTTGGCTTCGTCCACCAGATAGAGACCGTAAATGTCACAGAGATCATACCAGACCGGCGTGTTCGGATAATGGCTGGTGCGGACAGCATTGATGTTGAACTGCTTCATCAGCCTGATGTCCTGCATCATGCTGTCGACAGTGAGGTACTGGCCCGTGTCGGGGTCATGTTCGTGGCGGTTGGTGCCCTTGAAAAGCACGACCTGTCCATTGATGAGCAGCTCGCCGTCGACGATCTCAACCTCGCGGAAGCCGACCAGCTCGGGGATGACTTCAAGGACATTGCCGTCGGCGTCGTACAGTGTCAGGAGCAGCTTATAGAGATTCGGTTTTTCGGCGGACCACTTGGCCGGGTTCTTGACGTCCATGCTCAGTTGGACATGTTCGCGGTTGCCGGTGCGGATCGTGAGATTCTCTCTCCGCATCGAGCCGACGCGTTCGCCCTGTGCGTCGTAAAGCGTTGCATCGAGCGTGACGGTCTTCTCGCGGCCCGAATAGTTGCGCACCTGCGCCGTCAGCTGGAGCTGCGCGTCGCGGTAGGCCTCATCAAGGTCGGTAATGACCTGGAAGTCCTGAATATGCTGGGCCGGCACGGACCAGACGTAGACGTCGCGGAAGATGCCGCTCAGGCGCCAGAAGTCCTGGTCTTCGATATAGGAACCGTCGCACCAGCGGAAGACCTGGACGGCGATCTGGTTTTCGCCGGGCTCGACGTATTGCGTGATGTTGAACTCGGCCGGGGTGCGGCTGTCCTTGCTCAGGCCGACGTAGCGGCCGTTGATCCAGACGTAGACCATCGAGTTGACGCCGTCGAAATTGAGGAAGATCTGACGGCCGTGCCAGTCGTCGGGGATGTTGAACGAGCGACGATAGGAACTGATGGGGTTATTGTCTGCCGGGATGAACGGGGGATCGGCGGG
>DUUV01000051.1 GCA_012841375.1 Candidatus Fermentithermobacillaceae bacterium | reverse complement strand
GCCTCTCCGGGCGACCGTATCCTCCTAGGGTATCCAGGCACGAATGGGGAGTTCCTCCTAAAGAGAGGCCGGTTCCCTTGCCTTTGCTCAGGAGCCTTTCGGAACGACGTGCTTAGTCAGTGTAACTCTACTGTAGGAGTTTTTGGAGGCTAGTGGTTAGCAGATAACGAAAGAGACCCCACCGTGTAGCCGGACAAGATAAGATCCCCACAAGGGAGGTGCGGAAAAAAACCTGGACTCGAAATGAGACAGGAGGATGTCCGTGTACTCACTCGAAGACCGCATGAAAGCGATTCAACGCTTCCTGAAATAAGATCGCAATACTGCTGCCGTGATACGCGAGTTGGGTTTCCCGTCTAGAAGGGCGCTCGCCGGGATCAACCTTTCCAACCTGACGCTGGTCGGGGTCATCCGCCAGGCCAGGTTCATCGGGATAAGGAGGGCCGTGGGAGCCGGCCGCCTGGATATAGCCCTGGAGACCGTGAAGAACTCCCTCAAGGTGGCCGCCGTGGGCGGTCTTCTGGGGCTGGGTGCGAGCTTTGTACTTCAGAAGCCCCTTTCGAGCATCATCGGCCAGCCTTGTTGGGTGAATCTTGGCGGTGCGGCACTTGGTGCCGGCGCCCTAGTCCTTGTCGCGTTCATAGCTGCCTCGTATTCCGCGTGGAGGGCAGCTTCGGCCCAGCCTGTGGTGATGGTGAGGGTCAGACCATGCGCTTCATGTCCGCCATGGGCAAGAACGTGATCGTGGTGGGGGAGGAGGACTGGTTCAAGGCCGGAGGCTCCGTCACGAGGCTCACTCCGTCCGGTAGGGGCTTGACGGGGGATGACATCGAAGCCCTCGGATGGCAGGAATGGGCCGGTGCTCTCGTCCGGAGCGAGATTTCGGCCGCTGACGATGTCGCGGTGCTCATCGAAGGGGACCACCTCTCCGTGCGGGGTTTTGAGTTGCTGAAAGGGAGAGGTGCGGATGCGGGCGCGGAGGCACGCCGCGAGGCAGTCATCGGTTTCGGCCTCGCAGAAGCGCTTTTTGGCGGCGATGGGGATGAGAGAAACGAGAGTATGGAACCGGAGACTTCGAGCGGCACGTCGACTCCGGCAGTCGGGTCGACTCAAGGATCAACCGGGCTGTCTGGAGCTGCGGTCAGGGCGATCGCCTCGGCTGCTCTTGGAAAAGAGATTACGATCCACGGGGAGCCGTTCACCGTGGCGGGAGTCCTATCTCCTCTGGAAAAGGACAGCATGATCAAGGGATACGACCAGGACAAGGCCGTGTTTGCGGTGTGGTCGCAAGATCTCAGCGACTACCTCTTCCGATCTACGATTCCGACGCGGGAGATCTGGGTCAGGGCCGTTGACGGACGGTTCGATGAAGTCAAGGAGCGCATCGAGGCCCTCGGTGAGGAGCTCGGGTATGCTGTCACGATTCCTGTGGGCGCTCTTGAGGACGTGGGACGCATCATGAAGGATCTTGCTACTGTGCTGGTGTCGCTCGCCTCCTTCGGCTTGCAGGGCATATCTCACACCACTCTGTGACGCATCGATTCTTCTTGTAGTTGTATCGCAATTCCGTGTATCTTTGAGCTGGACAACGTTGGATGATTAAGGGGGAGGAGATTGCTTATGCGTAAAAACTT
>DUUV01000060.1 GCA_012841375.1 Candidatus Fermentithermobacillaceae bacterium | reverse complement strand
TTGTCCGCGGCCCGTCTTGGCGCCGCGCGCGCCGGTCTCCAAGAGGTCCACCAGGAGGTCCTTGATGACAGGAAAGCCGGGGGCGGGCGCCAGATGAAGCTCCGGACCATCTACGAACGTCCGGCAGGCAAGTCCCCCGCGACCATTGATCAGCATCGTGCAGCCGCCGCAGACCCCGAGTTTGCAGTGATGGGAGGTATAGGCCAACCCCGGATCTGTCCGGGAAATGATGCGAAGGACGTCCAGGACAGTGGAACCCTGAGGAGCGTCAACTTCATAGACGGCTTCGTACGGTTCGCTGTCACTGGAGCGTTGTCTCCTTACGTGAACCGTGACTCTCATATGTCGACCTGCCTCCTTTCCCCCGACGCCCGGTCCCGGATGAAAACTTCCAGGCCCTTTCCGTCCGCGCTCATCCTGGTCACTACATTGCGCCCATCCCATGCGCTGTCGCGCTCGGGGAAGTCGTCGCGGTAGTGACTTCCACGACTCTCTGAACGGACCAGACCTGAGATAACAAGGGCTTCCGCGACAGACAGCATGTTGGCGGTCTCAACATACTGGAGGAGACGTGGGAACCATGATTCGCCGGCTTTCGGAGACGGGATCCCAACCGAGGTACGGAACTCCTCGCGGAGTGACGCGATTTCGTTTCTGGCATAGGTCAGGCTCTCGGATGTCCTGATCGTAGCCGCGTAGCGGTCCATCACCTTTGTGAGCCGCTCCCTTATCCCGAACGGCGTCTGGCCAGTGCCGCGCTCACCGGCATCGCACAGCCCATCGTAGAGACGAGATTCGCCTCTTTCGGGCGGCCGACACTGGGTGGGCGAGCAGTCCTCCCTGCTGCAGCCCTCCCTGCTCAGGTATTGCGCTGCGGCTCTTCCGGCCGCGGCCCCGAAAACCTGAGTCTCAGTAAGCGCATTGCCTGCGAGGCGGTTGGCTCCGTGGACTCCACTCACGACTTCGCCGGCCGCGAAGACCCCCTCTAGCCCGGGGCATGAACAAGGAGCGGTGACCCGTATTCCTCCCAACGAATAGTGGGCTCCCGGCGCAACCTCCTGTAGGTCCGCCGTCGGGTCAACTCCCATGACTTTCAGAAATCTGATGTACCTGTCGCTGTTCAGATCGAGCCGTACATTCCTGGCGTCCAGGTAGACGCCACCTGCATCGGTCCCGCCCCCACTGTGGATCTCCCGCGCTATGGCTCGAGCAAGCACGTCACGAGTGGCCTGGCCTACCGGCACCTTCTCCCATCGTCCAAAGAACTCTTCTTTGTCGCGATTCAGGAGTTTCGCGTCTGCGCTCAAGATCTGGCCGGTCGGGATCTCCATCCCCGCGACCCTCGGCGGGGCCACCAGGACGGTTGGATACATCTGCATGAACTCCATGTCCGACAGCTCTCCGCCTGCGCGGAGCACCATGGCCAGACCGTCTCCCGTCGCTCCCGGCGGGTTCGTATTGAGGCCGAAAACGCCGGCAAATCCACCCGTTGCGATGACCACCGCGCCGCAGGGCTGAAAAACGGCCTGCCCCGAGACGAGGTCGAGCAGGATAGCCCCTGCGACCTTTCCGTTACGCATGATGAGGTCCAGGGCAACGTGGTATTGCAGGAACTCGACTCCCGCCTTTAGGCCCTCTCGTGTGAGGGTCGCCTGCAACGCTCTGCCCGTGCTCCGCCCAACGTGAAACGCCCGCGGGGCGGAATGCCCTGGGAGCATCCCCAGGTCATAGTCGCCGCCCGCATCCCGAGTCCACGGCATACCCATTTCGGTAAGGTCCTCAAGCCTGGGAAAGCCGTCTCGGACGAGGAGCTCAACCAGATCCGGATCGTTTACGGTCAGTCCGGACCGGAGCACGTCCTCCCGGAACCGCTCCGGGGAATTCTGGGGATCGCCCTCTCGACCGCAGCAGTATGAGTACAAGGCCGAGGGAGTTGCCCCGCTCGCGGCTGCGGATCCCTTTGACACGGCAATCGCGCGGATGCCGCTGCGCCTGAGTTCGATGGCAGCCCGCATACCTGCGGCTCCCGTGCCCAAAACGAGTACGGTCTTGCTCACCAGTTCACCTCCAGTTGGCGCTGTACAAACCGCTGTACGGACAGTGATCAAAGCAACAACCGTGCCACTGCGTTGAAGTTGCGCACTGCCTGCCCCGGACGCGATCCGCGCCGGGCTAAAAGGTGCTATTGCGGTGGTTCAATAAAGCGTAATGAGTCCTAAAGAGGCCCAATAGTGCTCGGCCTTTGAGCGTAATGCGGGTGCCTTCCCGCGTGGTCCCGGAGGCGCAGGCCCCCAACTCGACCAGCCGCTTAAGGTAGCGCCTGGCAACATGGGGCTTTACGGGGCCAGGCATACTTCGCGCCAACGTGGCGTAACCGATGCCGCTTTCTCCCGTCAGCCGGTCAAGGCACTCCAGGATTTCCTTGAATATGCGGAGGTCGCCGTGTCTTTCGAGCTCCTTGATATCGCCGGCCAGTTCGTCCTCGCGGCCTGCACCGGGCGGTTGGGACGGCAGGATGGGCGTGCCTCCGTCCGGCGTGATAGACGCATCTTCAGGCAGAGCATCCAACCGGTCCGCGCCAAAAGCCTCGGGCAGGTCCTCAAGGGTGATGACCCCCCCGCTCGCT
>DUUV01000003.1 GCA_012841375.1 Candidatus Fermentithermobacillaceae bacterium | reverse complement strand
CCTATCAGGAGGGCAGGATCCGCAGACGTATGGCCATGTATCTGCGACCAAGACTGCTCATTTGCGACGAAGTCGGCTTCCTGCCGCTGGACAGGCTAGAGGCCGACCTATTCTTTCAGGTCATTAGCGCCAGGTACGAGAGGTCGAGCACCGTGGTGACCAGCAACAAGAGTTTCGGGGACTGGGGCGAACTCATGGGTGACCCGGTCTTGGCCACTGCCATCCTCGACCGGTTACTGCATCACTCACACATCATCAACATCCGAGGTGAGAGCTACAGGCTGAAAGAAAAAGCGCGCGAGGGAGTCTTTTCAGGTCCAAAGGTCTAAGGGGAGGGGGTCAAATCCCGACCGGCGTTTGGGGGTCAAAAACACTCCGGCGTTGACAACCCAATACCAGATTACACTCTCAGAGGAAATCGTCCACGCTTTATCAGAAGGAGACGCAGCCATGGCCAAACTGCTGGAACAAGTCCTGAACGAGGTGCTTGAGGCGGAATCAGCCAAAGCCTTGTGGGCAAAGCCCTACGAGCGGACTGAGGAGCGCCGAGGCTACAGGAACTAGCACAAACCCCGGCCCATGACTGTTCGGCTAGCGCGTTTGATGCTGTCACTGCCCCGGGTGCGGGATGGGAAGTTTTCGCGAGGGTCTGGAGTCACCGAAGGGGTTCTTGCCAGAAAGAAGGGACTTAACCCAGGTTTTGCGTGACGAGTTTGAGGAGGTACAGCAACTAGAACTCTTCGGCGTTGCTGAAGGGAGGACTACGCAAAGATTCCTAGAATACTGTCGCAAAATCGAGAATCCAGTGTATTTGCGTCCAACCTAGATCGCAGGAGAGGGTAACTATTGGGACGAGTGAAGAAAACCCAACTCATTTTGGGGAAGCTGAACGTTGAGATCTCCATGTTTTCAGAGACCCAGTCTCGCTCTATGGTATTACGCCAACTCTTTGGCGGCGAGCTTACGGGTACCATGGTAGCGGGTGAAGGGGAACAAGAGTCTGCCTGGGTAATAGCCGACAACGAGATAAGAACAGTTGAAGGAAAGGAGTTTGCGGTTGGTAAACTGGGTCGAATCGGGTCTAGACACATAGCTCGCTTTAAGAAGAATCCTCGAGGGTTTGACCAGATCGAACTGAAAGATATGGTAGTGGCTGTGTCACGATTTGCGCTCGAGATTGACAGAGAGCGCCTTGTTTTTGAACAAGTACGCTATATATCTCCTCAGCAGTTTGCCGAAGCTTTCGCTGAGATTATGGTTAGGTCCGATGAAAGGCTAAGGGATGCAAGTGTATTCCCTGATGTAGTTCCACAAGACTACAGCGCCGAGTTCTCAAGAATACGGTCAATACATCGAATCAAGTTTGAGCTTGTGTCTCCCAACTCACTGGGTGACTTCTACGATGCAGCTTGCGCTATGCGAAAAGTGTTCATAACCGATACAGGTGCCGATAGGGTCAGGGTTGATTGCCAAACCAAAGCTAGAGAAGGACTGATTAGGCAGAGTCAAGTGGTACAGATTGCGCAGTTCATGCCTGTTCATACGCCGCAATATGGTTTGGTAGTAGTCTCTGGGACCACCGAGACAGGAGAGCCTATAGTTCTGCGTTCAATTGATAAAGCGAAGAGAGTATATGTGGAGGTACCAGCTGACCAACCAGAGGTAACTTGGAATCGTTTCATAGAAGTGTTACTCAAGGAGGGGCGAGGCTAGTTGCTCAGATCAATCCTCGTCCGACTGTACGACACGTTCTTTGTGATTGTCGTAGCAGTTATTGCTACTCGCGTATCTGAGCTTCCAATGATGAGGCTACAAGGAGTAACGTCTGATTTTCTGTCCGTATCAGCTTCCTTTTCTGCCATGATTGTCGCCTGCCTTGCCCTGATTGTTACACTGCTTGGAGACGACATGTTCGACCGCCTAGCACTTCAGGAGCGGCATGAAGATGGCGTGTTAAGGAGTCTGGGTCGTCCATTCTTGAAGCTTTCTGCGGCTTGGGTCATATCGATGGTCTGTTATTCTGGGGTGCTCCTGTGTCAAGAAGGTAGCTTTTGCTTGGCCAGGACTTTCTTTATCATTGGTACAACTGCCGCTGCTTATTGTCTGCAAGGCGTTGTCTTAATGACATGGCTGTGCCTCTCTGTCTTTCAGACCAAAGCGATGTGGGTCAAGACCTTGAAGGAGGATAGCCCCACACTTGTGCGTTCAACTACGGACCAACTCAAGAGGCTACTGGCGGAAGCCAAGCTGGCTCTCGAAGCTGGAGCTCCAACAGCGGCCACTTCGGTGTGCTTCCTATTCCTTTCTACGCTTTGTGATGAGATGAGTGTTCCAACAGATATGGACCTGAGCTCAAGAGTCGCCCATTTGGAGAGAAAAGGGGTGATTCGAGCCGACATGGTCGTCAGGCTTCAGCATCTATTGGGAAAGCCGATACATGAAACGTCTCAATTGACGGCCGAGTTGCTGGTGCAGGAAATAAGCACGCTATTGTCGCAGCTAGTTGGATGACTATCCGAGTGCAGTGATGTAATCTCGTACACGCATGACGATCGTTGCAGGTAACATAGAGCTAGACCCCGTGAAACCATGTCTAGTTCGTGATCCGTAAGACTCACTTTGAACAGGTCACCAGGATGCTTTGGATACATCAGGTCGAACGCTTCGTCGATCATCTCTGACACTGTCTGGCCTCCTCGCAGCAGCAAACACCATGCGTGCGTCGCCTTTACTTTGTACGTGTGGACCCTGAAGATGGGTCAGGAAGCACTGTTACTCTCGTTAGTCTGTGAGAACGAGGAGTTCACGCGTGGCTTTTAGCACAACGTAAGTCACCAAGTGGCGCAAACGCTCCTCGCGCTCTACACGGGAGAGTGCTTGTCTGGTTTCCACCCCCTGGCCAGTTGCAAAGCGCCACGGGTATACCGACATCCATAGAAGAGCGCTCGGTCTAGTTTCATCGGGCTCCTGACACCGCGTCAACCACTCAAGCATCTTCTGGTGCAAGCTTGACCAGGTGTTCCAGTGTCACATTCTGCAGGCCGATGTGTTCGAGGTCGTGCCATGATACATCTGGTTTCTCGCTTTGCCTGGCGATTGCGGATAGGAAATCCTCCTCTGTAGCCTCCTGACCGTCGACGAAATACGAAACGGTTTGTTCTTGGGTCGTACTGTAACGTGATTCGCAGTACGTAACTCTGTGGACTATGTAGCCTTTGTCCGTGAACTCCAGCGTACCGAACCCGTGATCCGCAGCACCGCTCGAAAACGAAAACGTTCCATCGGCCTTGAGATCCATAAGGGCCCTGTACGGGAAAGCGTATCCATACACCACTCCGTCTTGATAGTGCAAGACCTCGAATCCGAAATCCTCGTTGTCGTTCACTGCAAGCCCCAAGACAACTTCTGGTGTCTCATCGCTATTGAGGTCAACGACGGCCAGCTTTGTCACCCTGGTTTCGACGCTTCCGTCGGTGCTCAACGCCTGACTTAACTGGCTAATGTGCAGGTGTTGTGCTGCGTCGACACTGAAAAGGTGTATCTTGCCCTGAAGCACATACTCATACGCACTGACAGGGCATAGAGCCGGTGGAGGGGAGTTGCTTACCCTGAACGTACAACCTGACACCAGGATAGCGACAGAAATCACGGCAAGCCGTGTGAGGATCGAACGTATTTGTGTCGCAGACTTTGGCGCGTGAATCATGTCGGCCAGATACTCCCTCATGTTTTTGTTCGAGTGGCTTCTAAGTGGCCTCAGCTTCTTATATAGACGATTATGTGCGCACAGCGTTCCTCCACACGAGCCTGTCGTTGGTTGCGCAAATCTGTGGGCAAACAACAATCACGCGTACCGTCTTGTGACGGTCTGTGAGAAATTCGGCTGGGACCGCTATGGTTCTCAGACAGACACGGGGGAGGTGCTTTTGAGGAGTGCTCTGCAAAGGAAGGACACTCCGCACTCACGGTTGAACATCCCCCGTGAGCAACCGAGACGGGAGTGATAGCGGTCATGGATGCGAACAAACTCAGAAGCTGCATTGAGAGCTGCAAAGATTGTCACGGGGGAGACTACGTTCCTTTTTTCTTCCGGCTT
>DUUV01000116.1 GCA_012841375.1 Candidatus Fermentithermobacillaceae bacterium | reverse complement strand
GTCGAGGCGGGCACGTTCCTGGTCCCGTTGTCGGAAGCCCAGACTCTTCGCGACCTGGCCGAAGAGTACGCAGTCAACGTCTGTGCCACCGGCGTCATCAAGAGCCCCGTCATTAAGCTCCAGAAACCCAGGATCGCGGTGTACAAGAGCTATAGGGGATTCGCCGATGAAGGGTGGCTCCGCTATGTCCTCGAGGAGTACGGCTTCCCATACGAGTCCGTTACGAACGGGCGAGTAAGGCGCGGTGACCTTGCCCGCGATTTCGACACCGTGATTTTCCCGTCTCAACCTGCGGCCTTTATCGCCGACGGAAACCGGCCCGGCACCTATCCTCCGGAATATACCGGCGGTCTGGGGCAAGAGGGCAAGGAGGCCGTAGCCGAGTTCCTGGAGCAGGGCGGAAACGGTGTGTTCGTCGGCGGGGCGGCCGGTTGGGCCATCGATCGGCTCGGGTTGAACTGCACCAACGTAGTCGGTGACAAGAAGCCTCAAGAGTTCTTCGTCCCAGGGTCAATTCTGAAGACGATCGTTGACACCGAGCACCCACTCGGATTTGGGCTTCCCAGGGAATTGCCGGTAGTGTTTGAGCGGAACGCGGTTTGGGATACCGATCAGGGGATAGTTGTAGGTCGCTATCCCGCTGTTGATCCGCTCATGTCCGGTTGGCTCCTAGGAGGCCAGCACATTCTGAACAAGGCTTCCCTTGTAGAGTATCCCGTGGGTCTCGGGCGAGCCGTGCTTATCGGTTTCCACCCGTACTTCCGCGCTCAGGCCCGGGGAACCTATAGGGTCCTGTTCAACGCGGTGTTCTTGGGTTCGGGTGAGAGAGCCTAGTCCGTAGATGGGTACATGGTTGAGCGGTTGATGCAGGCAATTGATCTGGAGCGGGCCGCAGCGAGCGGCCCGCTTTCCTGTGAGGTGTGCCTGAGCGGTTTCCTGTGTGCGTCGTGTTCCGAGAGGCGGGCTCGCAAAAGTACGAGACATCGAAGAACAGATTAGAGAACGTGTCGCTAGCCTCGTGCTTCAAGGCTACAAAATGCTTGAGACGGAGCAGACTCGCAACAGCAGACTCGCAGAAGCGGACTCCAAACAGTGAATTTGCAGTGGTGGACACGCAGCGGTGGACACGCAGTGGTGGACACGCAGCAAGGGACACAAGACAGCAGACTTGCGCAGACTCGCAGCAGTGGATTTGCAGCAAGGGACACAAAACAGCAGACTTGCGCAGACTCGCAGCAGTGGATTTGCGGCAGAGAATTCGCCCCACCCTTGCGTTTATCACAATGACCGTGAGATCATCTACGCACCATGGTTTTCCAGATCGAGATCCTAGGGAGGTGCCCTCATGAAAGCGATACTCAACGTCGACGGTGCGTCCAGGGGAAATCCGGGACAGGCCTCTTGCGCCGCGGTGATCAGGACCGACGATGCACGACAACGGGAACTGGGGTTGTACCTGGGTGTCGCCACCAACAACGTCGCCGAGTACTCCGCATTGGTCGCGGGTCTGGCCGAGTGCCTTGAGATGGGTATCACCGAGGTTGAGATCAGGTCTGATTCAGAGCTCTGCGTCCGCCAGATAAAGGGCGTGTATAAAGTCAAGAGCGAGGGCCTTGCTGTGCTTCACAGGAAGGTGCTCGGTCTCCTCTCCCGATTCGAGAAGTGGGACATACGGCATGTCCCCAGGGAGGAGAACAAGGCCGCCGATTCGATCTCAAACAGAGTGCTTGACCTCCGGGCTTTGCTCAATTGAGCTCCACTTGACACCACGGGATGACTGAACATCGCCGAATATTGCTTAATTCCGCGCGTGCAGGGCGATTTCGAGTATCTCAGGTATCTCCGAAGGACTGGCCGAGGCAAAGCTGTGTCTCAGTTGCCCCGGACACGGTCTCGACTCCCTAAGTCCCCGACGAAAGGTAACCGTCGGAGGCTAAGTCCCCGACAAAAGGTAACCATCCGAGGTCTGATCCCCGACAAAAGGTAAGTGTCCGGGGTAAGATCCCTGACAAAAGGTAAGTGTCCGAGGTCAGATCCCCGACGAAAGGTAAGTGTCCGGGGTCAGATCACCGACAAAAGGTAAGTGTCCGAGGTCGGATCGCCGACAAAAGGTAAGTGTCCGGGGTCAGATCACCGACAAAAGGTAAGTGTCCGGGGTCAGATCACCGACAAAAGGTAAGTGTCCGAGGTCTGATCCCCGACAAAAGGTAACCATCCGAGGCCAAGTCCCAGACAATAGGTGACTATCAATGTCTCGATTGCTTTGGGTCGTGGGTATCCTCATACCATTGCGGCGTAGACTCGTAATGGTAGGATGACGTGTTAGGGAGGTGACGGGGCGATCAACCCGACGAGAGTGGCAAGACACAAAATTGGGTTCCGGCGAAGCCTCATCGCTGTCCTCGTCATGGCGGTTTCTCTCGTCATGGTCGCCGCTTCTACTGTTGTTGCGGCGTATCCGAAAGCAACGGGCAACATCAATGATTTTGCCGGCGTGTTGACGTCGGAGGATAAGTCGAACCTAGAGGCACTGGTGAACGCCGTGCTGGACCAGACGGGAACTACGTTCGCGGCGGCAATAGTCGAGGATCACGGGGACGAGTCCATCGAAGAGTACGCAGTTCACCTCTACGAGACATGGGGTATCGGCAAGAAGGGCGAAGACAAAGGACTCCTTGTAGTGATCTCCATGGCGGAGCATGACATGAGGGCTGAGGTCGGTTACGGCCTTGAGCCCGTCATCACTGATGCCCGCGCCGGGGACGTTTTGGACGAGATGATACCGTACTTCCGCGAGGGCGAGTACGGCAAAGGACTTTACGCAGGGTTCCTGGTGGCGGCCAACTACGTGGCGAAAGACGCCGGGGTGACTCTGGATCTGAAGGCCGCGACAAAGGAATACGAAGGATTCTACGTCGAACCGTCTTATCCACCTTTTGGCCTTCTTGCATTGCTTCTCGGGATCCCGATGTTGGCGATCACCTATTTCGCTGTAAGGGGAAGAAGGTGTCCCCGGTGCAAGAGCCGGTTAGCAGTAACCGATCGCGTGATACAGCAGGCGACCTATGACACAGGTGGGCTTGCGATGACCGTACTGCACTGTTCCAAGTGCGGATATCATCATGAGACGCCACGAAAGACGAGCAGATTGCAGCGTCCCGGCGCAGGAGGAGGATCGCCGATGGGCCCCGGTCCCTTCTGGGGTGGGTCCGGGCGAGGAGGCAGGAGTTCGGGCGGGTTTTCCGGTCCAAGAGGATTTGGTGGAGGCCGCAGTGGCGGAGGCGGAGCCAGTAGGAAATGGTAGGAGGAGGATATCGGTGAAAAAGACAGCACTGGTCTTGCTTGTAGTTCTGGGCATCGTCGTGCTCATAGGCGGTTGGGCCATTGGGTCGTACAACTCGTTGGTAAGGGACAATGAGGGAGTTGACGGCCAGTGGGCCCAAGTTGAGAACCAGCTACAGAGGCGTAACGACCTTATCCCCAACTTGGTTAGCACGGTCAAGGGTTACGCCGCCCATGAAGAGGAAGTGTTCACGGCCATCGCAGACGCCCGGGCAAAACTGGCGGGTGCCGGCAGTGTGGATGAGAGGGCTGCGGCAGCCAGTGAGCTGGAATCAGCCATTTCAAGGCTCTTGGTGGTCGTTGAAAACTACCCCCAGCTTAAGGCCGACACCCAGTTCAGAGCTCTCATGGATGAACTGGCAGGGACAGAGAACCGCCTGTCGACAGAACGAGGCAGGTACAACGAGGCGGTCAGAGTGTTCAACGCCAAGATCAAGCAGTTCCCCATGGTCATCTTCGCGAGGATAGCCGGGTTTGCCGAAAGGGCATACTACGAAGTCTCGCCTGACGCGATGACAGTACCGAAAGTGGAGTTCTGATTTCACGAAAATACCCTGGATGAGATGGAAAGGCCCCCTCTCAGAGGGGGCCTTTGTTCCACAATGGGCGCAGGAGCCGGTCGACGGGCCCTACCGAGGGCCGCCAAGTAATGACTTCACTGGTCTTGGGCCCCTTTGTCCCCTACTCATACTGAGTCCTGCGTTTTCTTTCCCCCGAGGCCTTCTTCCACCAGTTGACTATACGTCCCGCAGAGGGCCATCAGCTCGGCGTGCCGGCCCCGCTCGACCACTGTCCCGCCGGCCATGACGAGGATCTCGTCGGCTTCTCGTACGGTTGAGAGCCGGTGGGCAACGACCAGAGTGGTCCTGTTGGCCATTAGCCTGTCAAGGGCATCTTGCACAAGCGCCTCGGATTCTGTATCCAAGGAGGCGGTCGCCTCATCCAAGAGCAAGATGGGGGAGTCTCTCAAGATGGCTCTGGCGATGGCTATACGTTGCCTTTGTCCCCCCGAGAGAGTGGCCCCTCGCTCGCCGACAAGGGAGCTGTACCCGTCCGGCAGGGCAGCGATGAACTCATGGGCGTTGGCGAGGCGGGCAGCTTCCTCGACCTTCTCGGGTCCCGGGTCATCCAACCCGCCCAGGATGTTCTCATATACGGTCCCGGCGAACAGGAAGGCGTCTTGAGGGACGTACGAGAAGAGGCGCCGCCAATCGGTAAGAGACGTATCATAGATGCTTTTTCCGAAGGCCAAGACATCCCCGCACGTCGGCGGATAGAGCCCCATGATCAACTTGACTAGAGTGCTCTTGCCTCCGCCGGAAGGTCCTACGAGCGCCGTCCTTCGTCCACTCTCCAGAACAAACGAGACGCCCGTGAGCGCCGGCTTGTCGGAGCGCTGATACCTGAATGAAAGATCCGATACCCTGAGCGGCGTCAGGTCATCGAACCCTCGAACGGATACCGGGATTTCCCAAGGAGTAGCCTGCCCGGGTAGTCTGTGAGGTAGGTGGCGGGACGGACCGGCAGAAGCGGGTTCGCCAGCCTCTGAGCCCTCGGTCGCGATAGCGGCAAGCTCGGTCTGGTGCGCCTCCATATCCGTTTGTCCCGGCTCCGGCGAGACTTCCGGGCGCGCGTAGCGCACCGGCTCGCCCGGCAAGTCAAGCACTTCCACAACTCGTTGTGCGCCGCCCATGTTGGTGTTGATGGCCGCGATGATGCCGCCCATGCTGCCGAACAAGCGCCGTACGGGATTGGCCAGTTGAACCATGGCCACTGCTGCCGGAATAAGGGACGGGTTCTGTATGCCAAGGATACTCACATAGATGAAAAACGCTTGTGAGGAGAGAACTGAGATGCTGCCGGCCACGGACCTGCCTGCCGACACGCCCACTTGTCGCATTCCGGCCCTCAAGACCATCCGGCTTGACTCGCCTGCTCGTTCGGCGGCGTAGCCGGTCAGGTTCATGTGACGTATCGTATCTCTTCCGTTTATGAGGTCCGACATCCTTTGCGTGAAAGTGGCTTGTGTCTCCTGGTATTTCATGCCGGCATCCCTGAGTGGGTTCGCGAAAGGAAGGTTCACCAGGAGCGGAACGACGCCGCATAGGATGCCGGCCATCCCCATCCGCGGATCCAGTCTCACCATGTAGACGGCGCTTCCGATACCCGAAAACGCCGTGTTCATGAACATCTGCACCTCGCCCATGAGGAGGCTGCTCACTTGGCGAAGAGACGTCGTCGAGCGCGAGAGTAGGTCGCCGGAGTGTCGCTGCTCGATTTCACCGAGCGGTATGTCCAAGTACTTCTCAAACAGAGCCCGGCGGACGTCATTGACTGTTCGGTGGATGCTGAATACCAGCAAGCGGCCGGACCCGAACACCCAGATGACCATGAACAAAGTGCCGCCCACCATTATCTCGGTGGTGAGAGCCAGTTGCTGGCGAGAGAGTTCCATGATACCCCTGGTGAGGTCCATGAGTATGCGCGCCAGGAAGACGTTCATGAAGAAGTTGGCGAAACCTATCCCTATTATGCCTGCTGCATAACCCAAGGCATGCGGCTTGAGGAAAGCGAGGATCTTCTTCAGGATGGGCAGCCTGCCTGGTTCTTGTCTCTCCATCACCGCTCACCTCCTTGCGAAGGTGTGGCAGGAGTAGAGGTCTCGTCAAGCTCCTGCTCTGAGTGATAGAGGTGGTAGTACCTTCCCCTCTCGGCCATGAGCTCACTATGGGTGCCGCTCTCCACAGGCCTACCTGACTCAAGGACCAGTATCCTGTCGGCGTGCTGCACCGACGAGAGCCGGTGGGCAATCACCAGGATGGTCATGTCTTGCGCCGCGTTTGCGTTCCAGATCCCTTCGATTACCCGGCGTTCGGCATGATAGTCCAGGGCAGAGGTGGCCTCGTCCAGGAGAAACACGTGGGCAGGGCGGAGGAGAGCCCTGGCCAGAGAAAGACGCTGCTTCTCGCCTCCGGAGATACGGTTTCCGAGTTCGCCAACAGGGGTTTCGTAGCCCTGGGGAAGCGATTGGATGAATCCATCTGCTTGGGCGAGCCTTGCAGCGGCCTGTATTCTGTCGTCTCCGAGGGTTTCGTCACCGAGCTTTAGGTTCTCCCTGACTGAGAACGGGAAAAGGTATGTCGTTTGACTTACGTATGAGAAGTGACTGCGCAGGGCGGTGAGGGACCACTCGTGCAACGGGTGACCGAACACGAGGACCTCGCCTTCGTCGGGGTTGTGATCGCCCAAAAGCAGCCTGAACAAAGTACTCTTTCCTGAACCGCTGGAGCCCACCACGGCCACCGTCTCCCCCAGGTTTACTTTGAAGCTCACTCCGGACAGCGCCGGATGGGAACCTCCGGGATAGGTGAAGGTAACGTTTCGAAACTCAATGGCAGGGTAACGTGGGTCTGGAGGAAAATCGGCACCGTCTTGGCGCTCAACCGGGGTATCCAGGAGATCGAGCACCCTCTGGGCCGAAGCGCCCTCGGCTGCCATCTGCGTGAGGAGCCGCGGTAGTTGCTCCATCGGGAAAGAAACGTAGTTCAGAAGCTCGAAGAAGGCGAACAGCACTCCCATCTCAATGTCACCACGTAAGACCATATAGCCACCGATTCCGAAGATGAGGACAAACGGAGTGAAACCCGCTCCGAATCCGACGGCGGCTGCCAGAGATGCCATGCGGCTGTAACGCCTCATCAATCCGAGCCACTCGCCGGTTCGTTTGTTGAAGGACTCGGTCAAGGTTTGCCTGAGGCCGAAGGACCGTACCATCTCGGCGCCGCTCAGGCCTTCTGCCACGATCTCATTTGCCTTGGCGAGCGTTTCTTGCCCCGCCTTGGCTATGCTCATGACCGGGCCGCTCAGGCGCCTTACGATTGTGAACACTGCGGGCGCTCCAAAAACCGCTACCAGGGCCAGGACCCAATGCCTCCACAGCATGTATCCCAAAGCAAAGCCGGCCTGTACGCAGCCTGTGAAGAAGCCCGGGACTGACGCCTGCAGGAGACTTTGGGTTGAGCCGAGGTCGTTGGTCAACCTGGAAAGGGTCTGCCCCGAGTGTTCCTGGGATGATGCTTCAGCCGTTGCCTTGCTGAGCCGCCGGGCGATCCCTTGCCTCAGTTGCTCTATGGTCTCATGCCCGAATTTCCCGTTCATGTATTCCTGCAGTCCCTCAAGAAGGGTCTGACCAAGGCGAACGAGGACTGCCAGGACAATGAGGTTCATGAAAGCAGCCAGATCTCTTGCGAGCATTGAGTTGGTGAGCCTTGCAGTGAGATCCGCCGACATGACTGCTGTGGCGGACATCAAAAGACCGGCAAGGGCGCTCGTGTATAAGAGGTATGACCGGGTGCCGGCCACTCTCAAGAGCTGCCTGAGCACCTTCACGATCGACGGTTTGGCAGGGGAGACTGCCTGCGCCGGAGCAGTGCGTGTGGCCAATGGGTGCCCTCCTTTCGGTCCGGCTGAAACAGCATCGGGAGTTCAAGAATCGGAGGTCAAAACCATGGCTTCGGGTTCTGCCGGTCCCTCAAGTTCACTATCGGATACAAACTTTCACTATCTCATAGGGGATACAGGAGTCCCTTCCGAAACGCTCTGATAGCTCCGGCTCTCGCCAAGGCGGCTGTCATGAGGGAACTCAAGACTCTCACCGCGGTCCTTAAGACTGAGCCACACCTATGGGCAGATGTCATGCTCCGTTGGTTTACCTCCTGACTAACACGTTTCGGTCTCAAGCGGCTGCCTCGCGGCGGAGTTGCGCTTTCTAATGTACGGAGCCTTCCTCCAGGGCCACTGGCCGCCGGCCGGCACCTACTTAGCCTCCTCGCCGGTCTCTCTCTTGGTGTCGCGTTCTAGGGTGATGGTGCTCGTGCCGCTCGCCACCTTTGTGAGAGCGCTCATCAGCCCGGACATGTAGTCTTTGGTCATGGACGCTGCCAGGTCGTCGGGTATCCCCGCTTCCACCAGCCCTTTGTGGAAGGCGCCTACTGATCTGGCCAGTTCTTCGCCGGCTTCCGGCGAATAGACGGCGCTCTTGATCGCCTTTATCAGTTTGGGGATCCTTTCACTGGCCATGTCCAGAAGACGCGCGATCTCATCTGTGTCAACCCCGGAGCGTGTTCTTACGGTGGTCCCGTCGTCACTCATGCTTCTTGCTCCTTTCTGTGAGAGGTCTCTGAACCTCTTGAGTCCTTCTAGATCTCTTTGGCGTGCCTAAACAAATGCAACAGCATCAACTTCGGTTGCCGCGAGAAGGGTCGGTCTAGACGGTCTCGGTTGAGATTGCCAGGCCGAGAGTGCCACGGCAGACACCGGCGAGCACGGGCGGCACTCCTCCCAGGAGAAGCGCGGCAGTTACGGCATCCAGGAAACGGTTCACTAAGACCGGGTCGGTGTGCTCATGCTCGGAAACTTGGTCCCCGGTCACCGTGTGGCCCGATGGGGCTCTGGCCACGATCACCTGGCCCAGGTCATGCCGGTCGGGTGTATGGGACACCTCCTCCAGGTGTCGTGACGTCTCCATGGTCTCACGCAGGTTGCTCCAGGCAGAGGGCGGAAGACCCGGCAAGGCCGCTCTGTGGGACTTGATTGCATTGGATATGTTCACATACTCAGCGAGTTCTCTTCTGCATGCTGGGCAAGAGGCCAGGTGGAAGAGGGCTCTGTCTTGTTCCGGAGACCGGAGCTCACACCGCGCCAAGGGGGGCATTATGCCAAGCACCTCGGCGCAGGACATCTGCGCCCACACGCTTTCCACGACACGCTTCATCACCCGGGCCTTTTTCCCGGGAGTCCGATGTGCGTTCGGTCCGGATGAAGCCCGGCGCGAGTCGTGGGTCCGCATCTTCTCTAGATCCGTGAGATGCGTAATCGGTTCTCGTCGGTCTCGGGTCGTCACAATGATCCTCCTTTCAAAAGGACCCTCAGTCTCTGCTTTCCCGCATGGAGGCGAGACCTCACAGTACCGGCAGGTATCTCTAGGATTTCGGCCACCTCCGCCACGGAAAAACCGGCATCGTAGAATAGGAGAATGACTTCTCGCTGCCCGTTTGGAAGGCGCCGGAAGGTTTCCCAGAACTCCATGCTGTCTCCACCCGGGTCAATGTAACTCCATGTTCCGCACGGCTCGTTCTCAAAGGTTACGGCACTAGCGCTTAAGTCCGCTCCCGACGCTCGCCGTACGTGACGGGATTCCCGCCGGATGTAGTCGACGATCTTGTTATGGCATATGGAGTAGACCCAGGTTGAGACGCTGGATGAAGCCGTGAATCGTGAAGCTCCTCGCCAAACACCGATCATAGTTTCCTGGACGACTTCCTGAGCGGCGTGAGTGTCCCCGAGGATCGTGAGGGCGTAGTGGAATATCTGAGGTCCGAACTCCTCGAAAAACTCCCTCATGGCACATTCGCTATTGGGAATGGCTCGTACTAGCGCCAGGCCTTTGTCCTCTCGGCGGGGTCCGGACATGAGTCGCATCCCTCGTCTCTCACCCGGCGATTCTCACTCATTAGTCGTATCAAGGTGGCGCAATAGCTCAATTGTCCAGAGATCGGTGGAAGTCCTTTTGAACATTGGGAGAGCGTCGAGAGGGCCTTGAGGGGGTGCTGAGCGAGCATCGTCCCGAGACCTCTATGGGCATATCCGGAGAAAGTCCATCACTCTGAAGTGCATCCCGCGAAAAATCCACCATTCCTGAGTGGCAGTATGCATTTTATGTACCGTTAGCGGCTGCTATCGCCCAAGAAATGTACGATTCGAAGTCGAACCTCGGATTTTATGCGCCGTTTGCAGCTGCGAACGTACGCAAAATGCACGATTCGCAGTGGGAGCTATTGATTTTGTGCGCCATTTGCAGCTACAAACGTAAGAAAAATGTACAAGGGGAAGTGGGAGTCATGGATTTTATGCGCCACTGGCAATCCTGAACGTGTCACATGGTCTGACCAGCACGCAGAGTTGACATAATATTTCTACCGAAGTAGACTAAATGAGCCGGTACGCGGAGGATACTCTGCGAGTCAGGCGCATGACGCGCTTTGACGCCTTCCACCGGCCTTGCTATCATTGTTTGGGTAAGCAGGTCAAGTGGTCGCGGGCACGGTCTGGCCGTCATGGCCTGGCCGTGCCTGAGGAAAGTCCGGGCTCCGCAGGGCAGGGTGCTGGGTAACGCCCAGCGAAGGTGACTTCAGGGAAAGTGCCACAGAAACATACCGCCCCGCGAGCCGTGGGTTCCACGCCATGAGGCATGCCCAGCCTCAAAGCCATAAGGGAACCTCGGGCGAGCAGGGTAAGGGTGAAAAGGTGGTGTAAGAGACCACCGGCAGTCGGGTGACCGGCTGGCCAGGTAAACCCCACCCGGAGCAAGACCAAATAGGAGGGCGATGACGCGGCCCGTCGAGCCCTCGGGTATGGTCGCTGGAGGAGAAGGGTGACCTTCTTCCAAGATGGATGACCACTCTTGACAGAACCCGGCTTATAGGCCTGCTTACCAACTCTTTTTCTTTTGCAGGGCGGTGCGAGATGCTTTCAGCAGAAAGTCTCCTGGAGTACGGCCCGCTGGGGCTGTTCCTTGTGGCCTTCTTCGAGTCAACCGTGTTCCCTATCCCTCCGGACGTGCTGCTCTTGCCTCTGTGCCTCATGAACCCACGATTATCGTGGTGGTACGCGTTTCTGACGACCGCCGCGTCCACTCTGGGAGCGTTCCTAGGTTACGCGGTGGGTCGAAAGGCAGGCCGGCCTGTGGTTGAAAGGTTCTTCGCCAGTGAGATGGTTGAGAAAGTGCAGTTCCTATTCGGACAGTACGGAGGCTGGGCAGTCGGCATCGCAGCATTCACCCCGGTTCCCTACAAAGTCTTCACGATAGGCGCCGGAGTGTTCCGTGTGCCGTTCATGACATTTACGGTGGCTTCGGTCATCGGACGCGCAAGCAGGTTTTTCTTGGAGGGGGCCATGGTCTATTTCCTGGGCGAGCGCGCCCGTACTTACCTCGGTCGCAATTTTGAGATAGCCACCTTGGCCATCACGGCGCTCCTGCTTGCGGCCGTGGCTGCATATCCCAAGACAGATGCTTATCTCCGGCGGAGTCGCGTACTCGATCGTCCGTTTTTTCGCAGGCTTTCGGGGATCGTTTCGAGTGCGGGCATGCGTCTCCGGTCAGTCAGGCCACTCGGCGTCAGATTCTTCGGAGGACTCAGTGCTTCAGCGGTCTTGTTTCTTCTGGTTGTCGTCTTCCTGGGTGATCTAGCAGGTCCCGAGCGGGTTGCCCTGAATCGAAGCCTGACGCCTGTCTATGAGCGTCTTTCGGGCTCTATAGGTGTGACTCAAGAGGCGAAACACTGGGGTATCTTGAGTTCGCCGTTGGTCTGGGCGAGTCTTTCCGGCGCAGGTGCGCTGAGGTGGATCGCATGGGACCTGAGGGATCGCCGGCGCGACACGTCAGGCAGGTCAGGAGGATATCGGGGAGCGACCGCCCGCATCACTTCCGGCATATTCAGGAGCCTGACCCGGGTAGGCTTTCTGGCGGCGGGTGCCTACATTTCTGAAGTGGTCTTCGCGGGCTACGTTCACCGGGTGTATGGTACAAGCCTCTGGCTCCCCGCCGGCCATGCCTTCCTCACTCCGTACTTCCTGGTTTTTGGCGCGTATCTGGTGTTCAAAGGGATCCCCAAGCTGCTCCAGGTCCCTCTTCTTGGGTTGGCGGCCGTCTTGGCGGTTGGAAACCTGGCTTACCTAGTGAAATCCTGCCGTTTCGATGCCGCGGTCGCTACTGCGTCGCTGACTGTCAGTTCGCTGATGCTGGCCGTATCCTATACCCTGCTCTTGATCCGGAAGAAAGGGGCATAAGGACCCGCCGGAGTGCCGGAGGCCCACTGAAACCGGGCTAGAGGTGAGACCCTCGGAGAACTAGGGAGATTCGCAGAGACCCGCGGAAAGGCGGAGACCCTCGCAGAGACCGAGACCTGCGGAGGGGCGGAGACCCGGTGAGAACGACCGCAGAGACTCGGCGAGACCCGGACTATCTCCTCTCCCGGATGGCCTCCTCGCTCACCGCGTACCCGAGGACCAGACCGTAGACAAGGCTGCCGGCCAGCGTGAATAGGGTTGTCGGGGTGCCTAGG
>DUUV01000084.1 GCA_012841375.1 Candidatus Fermentithermobacillaceae bacterium | reverse complement strand
GCGGGAGCCCTTTCAAATTCATCTGCCTTGCCTATGCGGGCGACGGTCTTCTGTTCAGACCTGGACGCGACGTAGACCTTCTTTGCGTCGATGTAAATGATCTGCCTGTCATCGTCATATGCCACGCCTTTAAGCCCATCAAACAATGCCTTCAGCAGATTGTCCGCGTCCGGCTCCGAACGACCTCTAAGCACATAGAACTCAGCCTCGATTCCCACCGGTCCCTCTATCTTCCTAACGCCCTGAGCCAATGCCTCGGCCGCCACCAATTGCTCGTACTCCAAAGTTGCCTTCGGTGTGTAGACGTGAGCGCCTACTGGTCCGGGAGGCTTGTCCGGGTTCCAGCGAGCGTTACGCTCCTTGCCTCCAGACCTCCGGAATCCCCTGACGGTTATTCTCGGCCTTTCCTTGGCCTTCGGCCTTTCCAAGATGGTCACAACGTACATGCCATCACCTCCTGCTCCTTCTTCTGTCTGTAGGCAACGGCACCCGCAAGCTTGTCGTACTCCCGCCGCCTTCGCTCGGCGTCCTCCCTGCATGCCCGGCAGCGCGTATAGCCGGGCACGACCTTGCGCTTCCCGCACACGACGCACAGGCCCTTGGCCAGGAGCCTCTTGCGCCTCCGCTCGTAGCCCTCAACGTCACGCTTGTGGCGGCGGGCGTATGTGAGCGGGTCGGCTCCCCGCTGCAGGCTGTGGAAGAACGCGAGGGTACGGTCTATGAGATCCCTGTTCGAGAGACCGTAACTGTTGTTCGAGGAGGCCCACTGCACCACCGCCCAGAAGTCCTCAATCGCGTCCTCCGAACGGGCGTAGAACTTACCCATCGAGATCACCGCCCCCCTTCTTCTTGCGACGCCTCTTGACGATCTCGGCTCTCTGCCTGTCGAGGTAGGCCACTATCTCCAAGTCCGAGGGCCTCTCAGGCGGGTCTACCGTGAAGTCGTAGGGCAAGACGACGTACTTGTATTTGTCGCGGCTCTGCTCACCCGGCTCATTGAAGTCCATGTACGCCACCCAATCAGGCAAGGGCAGGATGGGCGGAGGGACGTTCTGGAGCCTCCGTTGGATCTTGAGGTAAGCCTTCACCCATCCCAGGGTCCTGCCCTGGGCCTTGTATTCGATGATCTTCTTGTGCTCCCTGAGGATCTGATAGTACGTCTCAAGCTGTTTGTTGGTGATGGACGGGTTGCCGGGGAATATCTTCCGCCTGAGTTCCCCGAACTTTACTTCAAAGACTCCCGAGCGTTCGCAGCACGACCAAATGCCGATATAGAAGAGCTGCCCAATGGCATCGAGGTATTCCCTTATTTCATCTGACCAAAACTCTGGCACTATAAGCACCTGATACATCGGTTTCTTCGCCCCCTTGTGGGGTCACTGGTCCGGCAGAGTCCGTCTGGATCGGTAGGTCTCTGCCAACTCGTAGCCACGGAAGGAGATGACTTTGGTGGGGTTAATCATGACTCGTCCCCTCCAAGAGCAGTCCTTGCCAGTTCGGGGTTGTCATGGATGTTGCCAATGACCTGACACTGCGCTTCCTCGGCACAGGCGATATAAGACAGGTCGTTGCACTCGCTCCAGCGTATGTTGGGTTTTAGGTCGAACGCCGGATAACCGTGGCCGCCACCCCACTCCACAACGTAGCAGGAGCGGCATTCTTCAATGGGGTCAAAGTGCTCCTCACCAGTCTCGTCATCTACCCGCCAGGTGCCAACCTTGACCACATCTCCCTCGTAAATCTCCACGCCATTCTTGTCCTTGAGTCCGGTGAACTCACCGACGGTGGAAGCAAGCACATCGTAGCTTCTACAATCATCTTGGGAGTAGATCTTAGCGGTATCGGTATATACGAACCCGCTTGCGTCCCTTCCACTAACGTAGATGAACGCTAGGTATCCATACACCCACTCGCCGTTGTCCTTGCGCCTACCCCTGAACTTGTAATCACGCATCCCTCTCGCCCTCCAATAGAGCAAGCAGCATTTCTTCGAGTTTGGCGTTCTGGACAGCTCTAACTGCGGCCTCAGTCGCATTCTTAACTGCAGCCCAAGCAGCAGGTCCACGTCCGGTTGGAGATACGTCCCAAGCAGCACTCCTGGCAGCATACTCAGATGCACCATAAGCTGCTTCAGCGGCATCAATATCCG
>DUUV01000085.1 GCA_012841375.1 Candidatus Fermentithermobacillaceae bacterium | reverse complement strand
GGGAGGGCTGCGGGAGTGCATGGGAGACGTCGAAGGAACGGCTCATGCGTCCGTTCTATAGCAACGACGCCCGGCGGCACCCTTTCGTGCGCCCCTAGCCGCCACAAATACCGAGGCGGCCTGGCGCCTTTCGCGTACCCGACTACCCGTCGTCGCTATTCGGCCGGCCGCCTCACTCGAACCTACCACGTAGGTTGGATTCAACGTCCGGGCTCTCACCTGCCCCTTTCAGGGACAGTACGCCCTGGCCTAAAATCTAGCCCCTTTGTTCGGTTCCGTCAAGTTCGAGCGTTCGGATCTGACCCCAAAATTCCTTGCTCACGCTGCACAAATGTTCCCTGCAAATGTTTCTTATCGATTCGACTTTTTGATGCACTGTGGAGGTTGACACGCGTGTAGTCATCTGGTCCATCCCCACTCGCCGGCGGGCTCGCTTAGTAAGAAGCCGAGCTATCTCTCGATAAGTCATCCGATGGTCATACCTGAGCCTGGCGATCTGGCGGAGTTCGGGCGGCAGGGCCTTCAGAGCCCTCTCGGCGGCGTCCAGGACCTCGGTCACGAGAGCCCTCCTCACGGCCACGCGCTCCACGGCGCTGGAGGACCGGGTGCCCGATACCGGCAAACAGACCACGCTGGCGGAGGTCTTCGGCTCCATGAGTTCGACGAGTCGCCGCCAGGTTGAAAGATTGTAGAGGATGCAGTCGATCGCCGCCGGCGTCAGTTCCTCTCCCACTCATGCCGCCCCCTCTGTGCTTGGACTCTCACTCACCGCGCTGCCTACTGGTTGACCGCCTTGCTTCTCCTGAGAATGTGAGCCATCTCCTCCCAGTTCTTAAGTTCCCGCTTGGTCTTCGCTATACCGGCGGTGTTCATACCGTGCTCTCCGTTGTACTTGATGATGGCCTGAAGGCGCTCGATCATCTTGCCAGCCGAGTCGCACCGCCCCCAGCACGCGCCCTCGCCGGTCTCGGGGTCGTAATTCCGCCACTGCCACTCGGGATCCACGAACGCCGTGCACGTCCCGGTCATCACGTCGGGGAGCGCGCAGCCGTCACACAACGGCACGACTCGTTTGCCAGTCCTGTCTGCCAAGTGGGTCACTCCTCTCTCTTCTCTTGCGGCGACCACAACGGGTATCCCTCGATTATCGCGATCCTCTCCGGCTGCTAATTGTCTGCTCGTACCATGACGGATGCACCGGCAGCACCAGCGGTAACTGTAGCGGCGCGTCCCTCGGCAGCATCTCGATTTTCTTGTGGTATGTGGACCTCCACCATCGGTCGTCGGTCTTGCGCTTAGGTTGCAACTCATCGACATACAGCGACCCCAGAACCTCGCCCGGCCACTTGTCGTTGCCCAGGATGAAGCGGTCGCCTATCAGACCGATAATGCGGTAGCCGCGCGGACTGTCGAAGTAGGTGTCCTCGTAGATCTGTATAACTCGCCCAACCAAATCGCTGGGTCGCTCCGTCATACCACCGCCTCCTCGCTCCGTCCCGCCGCTTTCTCCACCACTTCCATCTCCGGCTCCAACACTGTCGCCACTTTCCACCCTCCCGTGAACTCTGGATAACAAATCGCCTTGTACCCGTCACTCAAATACACCGTCACTCCTAAATCGGGCGCGGGC
The DNA here is from genome assembly GCA_012841375.1 of Candidatus Fermentithermobacillaceae bacterium. GTDB lineage: Bacteria > Bacillota > Sulfobacillia > Fermentithermobacillales > Fermentithermobacillaceae > UBA3951. The sequence continues at coordinate 1,458 of DUUV01000085.1, read as the reverse complement.
ACAACGCCTAGTTTTAACGCAGCCACGAGCCTGGTCTCTATCTCATGTCTCGCAGCCGACAGAGTCTTGCGGCCGGCCGTGACGACTCGCTCTCGCAGTCGATGCTTGGCGTGGTCCGAGAGAACTACGGTGTACAACGTCGACCCCCCCACTAAGCACTCCGACCTTTCGGCCGCAAAACCCAAACATCTATCCCTTTTGCGGTCAGCGCGTCGACGCATTGAGGCAGCTTCTCCCCATGCAAACAACCAGCAATGACAAGCCTACGGCCCGGGAAAGAGTCGCCATACACAAGGAGTTGCCCCGCTGCCTGAAAGAGGGAACCTGTATCTAAGAGGCGCTTTACCTCTACGACTTCTGACTCGGTGACGATGTCTGTTCGGCCTCCCAAGGCCTGCCACTGACGTTCGACCCTTTTCCTTGTTCGAGACAGCCTTTGAGCCAACCAACTCTCAATCGTTTTCTCTAGGCGGCTACTCTCTTCGGGAATCTCGTAGCGAGAAACTGCGCCTCTTCGGGATGATTCATGGTTGTTCGCTTTGTCGGCGACTTCTTCATACGTCCTTCCGTAAAAGGTCTTTCGTCGAGTATTACCAGTTATGGGATCGATGCTCGTAGTAACCTGAGCACACCAACGACCATCAGAACGCTGATAAATCGTACCTTCTCCGTTGGCTCGTCTCACTTCGCTCCCCTCCGGCACAAAAACTCAACGTCGTCGACGCTTTCCGCGAGCAACCAGTTGCCGCCATACTCCTCCATAAGCTCCTTAAAGCGAACCTGGTCAGGCCGCAGCTGCTCACCCGGCCTCTTGACCTCAATCCACCAGACCTCGCCACCTCGAATAGCGGTCAAGTCGGTCACGCCTTTGAACGAGAAGGGTCCTTGCCAGTTGATCCACACAAACCAGCCGTGCAACTCCAAGAACTCCTTGATTGCCGCACGGATGTCGTTCTCGAGGACCTTGGGTAGGGGCGACGTGGCGCGAGGAGGTTTGCCGCGCTGCGCTCGGCCGCCCCGCTTCGGAGCGCCGAGGAGCCGGAACTGCTCGGCCGTGATGTACTCGGTCTTGTCCCTCGCGCTCACGCCGACACCTCCGCTTTTTTGGTAGTTGCGGAAGGCTGCGACTCTGCGGGCTCAGCCACTAGCGCATGCCAAGGCAACAGCCTGTATACCTTGAGCATGTCAGTCCCGTGTCCTCCCGGTCGCGGGATGACGATCTCAGCGTACTCTCGCGTGACCTCGCCCAACTCCGCATGACCCCAGGCCTGCGAGGCCGTCACCAAGGCCATGTAGAGGCTCTCCCGCCGGCGACCGTCGAAGTCCGTCCATTCTTTCTCAGCCCAAAGATCCTGTTTGGTCCACCCGAGCGCCATCGCACGAGGCTCGGCGAACTTGACCTTGTTAGCCATGCGGGACTTGAGGGTATCTCGCTGGACCTCGGGCAGCCTCTTCGCC
>DUUV01000088.1 GCA_012841375.1 Candidatus Fermentithermobacillaceae bacterium | reverse complement strand
TGCCCGACCTGGCTGGAGAACAGGCACCGCCCATAGGCGACGATGATCTCCATTTCACTCACTCCGCCCGGATACAAGAGGAACTCGCCTTTCGCGAGGTGGCTTGTGTGGTTCTCGTAATCTATGCCCAACCTCATATCGCCGTATGGAATCCACATCGCCTGCCCGCTCCAGCGTACATGGATTAGCTTGTTTCGCAGAGGGAGCATGGTCTTGAATGCTTCGCACGTCTTCGGAGCAAGTTCCTCTTCGAGTCTGCCTATGAACTCAAAGCCGCCGGCTGTGATCTTTAGTTTCGTCATGCACAGGACCTCCAGTGGTCACGAAGTTCTCCATAAACGGGAAGTAGGTATTCTCGCCTGTATGTCACCCTGTAGAGCTCTCCTTGAGAGCCTGATAGTATAATGCGCCGGGACTCGTCGAATCCTTCGAAGAACTCCTCCAGTGTCAAGGATCCCCTCCCCGTGGGACAAGCAGCGTCATCGTGTCTTCTTCAAACCCTATCGTTCCACCTTCATGATCCTGCCCGAGCCAAAGAGGAGGTTAGTCTTCCTCGGAGACGAACCTCGTTGGGGATCCGTCAAGTGGACCCTGACAACCATATGCCCATCTACCCGACCTGGACTTACGGTTGTCTTCACAGGCGGCAGCTACGGCACTACAGAGCGTGGCGGAGGGTCCGAGACGACTTGGTGCCCATGTATATACTACCCGCTGTACGATAACTCGCTTCACCGATGATACGGCTCCCCGATCCCGATCCTGAACGCCGCGTACAACTGTTCCGCCACGATGGGTACGACGCCCCACATTGTCGGCCCTCATAGGTATCACGCCCCACATTGCCGACTTTGATGGGTGCTACGTCCCGCTTCGCAGGGCTTTATGGGTGCGACGTCTCACATCGCCTATCTTAATGGGTACCACATCCCACATCACCTATCTTGATGGGTGCCACGTCTCACATTGCCGGCCCTCATGGGTATCACACCCCACTTTGCCAACCCTTAGGGCACCAAATCCCACATCTCCTACATTAGTAGGTACCACATCCCACTTCCCCTACTCTAACGAGTACCACACCCCACATCGGCAATTTCGATGGGTGCCACATCCCACATAACCCACCCTAATAGGTGCCACATCCGACATCACCCGCCCTCATGGGTACCACGTCCTACTCGCCCCTACGACTCTACGGTAACGGCCATCGATTATCAGAATCCTGGCAACAGTTATGTAAACTTCACATATCATGACTTGAAAATAAGAGCATAGTTGGGAGAGGGATGACATGAGACCATGCGCGGATTACGTTCGCCAATCCATAGATACACATCTGTTCTTCGGAAGGATTATGAAGGAACACTCGTTTTTCCTTCAGGCCGGGTTTGTGTGCAAAGATACAGACTTCATTCGTGAGGCAGACACGCTCAGGAAGAACTTCGACCATCTCTTGAGAGATGTCGTTTCAGTGGCAGACGGAGTCGCCAGCCCTGCAGTACTCCAGTCTGGTGAAGTCGTGACGCCGTA
>DUUV01000081.1 GCA_012841375.1 Candidatus Fermentithermobacillaceae bacterium | reverse complement strand
TGCGGTGTCATGGGGAACATATCGACCGGCTGCACCCACTCAGGCCGGTATCCTTGGGCCCCCAAGGTAATGAGGTCCCTGGCCAAAGTAGCAGGATTGCAGGAGACGTACACGATGGCTCTTGGCTTTGACCGAGTTATCGCCAAGAGGACCCCCTCATCGGCACCGCCTCTCGGGGGGTCCAGGATCACGGTATCGGGACGACCTAATTCTCTGAGAGCCGAACCGAGGATCCGTTCGGCCCGGCCTTCGTAGAACCTGACATTGTCGATCCCGTTTAGTCGGGCATTGGCCTTAGCGTCGCGAACCGCGTCGCCCACTTCCTCGATGCCGACGGCAAGGGATGCGCGGCGGGCGGCAAAAAGCGTGATTGTGCCGATCCCTGAGTACACGTCGAACACCAATCCACCGTCCATGGAGCCTGCGACGGACGCCGCGTCCAACGCCATACGGTACAGTCTGGCGGCTTGCGGCGAGTTGACCTGGTAGAAGGATAAAGGGGAGATTCGGAACCTGAGTCGCCCCAAACGATCGTCGCCGAACAAATCCTCAATATGGTACCGGCCTCGGAGAACCCTGTTCCTCTGCCCTAGGATAATGTTGGTGCGTTCCGTGTTGGTGTTGAGGACCACGCTGACAAGGCCGTCGATATTTGATGTCAGGGCTCGGACAAATCCCGCTTCTCCGGGTAAGGAAAGGCCATTGGCCACAACCACCGCCATACGTTCTCCCGTGCCGGGAGCGATCCGCGCCATCAGGTGGCGGATGAGTCCTCTGCCGGTTCGCTCGTCATAGACGCTGTACTTTCTGTCCCGCACTTCGTCCAGCATCCGGAGGACAAGCTCCCTCGCCAGTGGGTGTTCCAGCGGGCATTCGTCGGTGGGTACCACGTCATGGGTATAGGGCTTGTAGAAACCGGCAACAACGCGCCCGTCTTGAAGTGCAACTGGGACCTCAACTTTGTTCCGGTAGCCTGTGATATCTGGAGACGGTAGACAGTCTCTGACCTCGCAGTCCCTTATCCGGGCAATCCTGGAAAGCGCTTCGATCACGATGCGCTTCTTCCACTCAAGTTGCAGGGGATAAGTGATGTGCTGCCACGAGCAACCGCCGCACAGGTGGGCGACGGGGCAGACCTGCTTCTCCCTTCCCGGACCCTCGTCCAAGATTGAAACGACCTGCCCACGCATGTAGTTCTTCTTGCGCTCAAGGAGGGCGAATTCCACTATATCGCCCGGTACAGTGCCTGGGATGAAGACTGCCATGCCTTCTTCGGGGCCGGACAGTATTCTGCCCACGCCCTCTCCTCTGTGGTTCAGACCGGAGATCTGGGCACGGTGGACGGACCGGCCGGGTTGTAGCCGGGAACCCGTGGGCATCCGTCTCACGCGAGGTGACGAATACCGGCGTGCCGAATCCAATCCCGATAGACCGGTTCCGGGGCGTCTCCGGGAAGCCTTCTTACTCACCCGGATCCTCGCCGATGACGACTACCTCAGGCTCAAGGTCAACGCCAAAGGCAGCCTTGACCTTATCCTGTATCATTCTCATCAGCGCCAACACATCGGCAGCCGTTGCCCCTCCGGTGTTGACGATGAAACCCGCATGCTTGGGAGATATCTGGGCCGCTCCCACTTTGAACCCCTTGAGACCGAGTTCCTGTATCATCGAGCCCACATAGTAGCCGGGGGGACGCCTGAACGCGCTCCCGGCCGAGGGAAGGTCCAGAGGTTGTTTGGCTTCTCGTTCCGCGCTCCGTGTGTCCATGAGAGACTTGATGGTAGCCTTATCCCCCTGCGCCATATGGAGCTCGACCGAAAGAATCAGAAGATCGTCTCTCTCGGTGAACAGTGAGTGCCTGTATGAAAACGCCAGTTCTTCTACAGGAATCCACCGGGTGCTGCCGTCGGAGGACGCAACTTCGACACGGTTGACCAATGAGGCAATATCGCCTCCATAGGCGCCTGCGTTCATGGTGATGGCACCGCCCACGCTGCCCGGAATGCCAACGGCCCACTCCAATCCCGAAAGCCCCTCGGCGAGAGCGAAATCAACCAATTTGGGCAGTAGAGTCCCCGCTTTCACATGCACTGTGACGTCGCCGGTCCGCTCTACTCCGGAAAACCCGGGGGCCATCTTCACGACACATCCGCGGACGCCGCCGTCCTTGACTAGAAGATTCGTCCCGTTGCCGATTATGAAGCAGGGTATTGATGACTCCCTGCATTTCGTCCAAACGGTGAGCGCGTCATCCACAGTCGCTGGAAGCACCAAGAGATCACACGGCCCGCCGATACGGAACGAGGTATGCAAGGACATGGGCTCACTGTAGAGGACGCGAGAACCGTCGAGGCGGGAGGTCACTTCTTCAAAGTCCCACTTCCCCTGAGCTTCACCCGAAACCATGCCACGCCCCCCTCTTCCCCTCTATAAAAGTTATGCCCACAAGGTCAGGATAGTATCTTCTCTTTCAACATTATGTTCACCTTTGCCGGGTTTGCCCTTCCTCTAGTCGCCTTCATCACCTGTCCGACCAAGAACCCGATGGCCTTCTCCTTCCCGTTCTTGACGTCTTGAACGGGTCCTGGGTTCGCCGAGATGACCTCTTGGATGATTGAGAGGAGTTCGCCCTCGTCCGACACCTGCGTCAGGCCTTCTTCCTTGACGATCTCAGAAGGTGTCTTGCCCGTCTCAATCACTTTGACGAGCACGTCTTTGGCTATCTTGCCGCTTATCACGCCTGACTTCAGGAGGCCGAGCATCTCGACCAGGTTTTCGGTCGATAGGGGAATCTTCTCATAGGTAAGACCTTGCCGGTTCATGTATCCCATAATGTCTCCCATGATCCAGTTCGCGGCCGTCTTGGGGTCGGCGCCCCGCTCTACACAGTCATCGAAGAATCGGGAGAGGTTCGGGTCGAGGGTCAGCACTTCGGCGTCATATTCCGGCAGTCCGAGTTTCTCGGTATAATAGGCCACAATCTCTGCGGGGAGCCGCGGCATATCCCGCTTGACTTCCTCGACAAACGACTCTTCCAGTACCAGATCCGGAAGGTCCGGCTCGGGTAAGTACCGGTAATCCTGACTTGACCCCTTCGTCCTCAGGGGATAGGTGCTCTCTTTTGCCTCGTCCCAATGCCTGGTCTCACGGACAACCGTCTTGCCCTCTTCCAGTAACCGGGCTTGTCTCTGGAACTCATAGGAGAGCGCCCGGACGACCGCTCTGAAGGAGCTCAAGTTCTTTATCTCAACGGGCTTGCCCGAAACCGCGGTGCCCCGCGGCTTGACGGAAATGTTGCAGTCAACCCGCATGGAGCCTTCTTCCATTTTGACATCGGATACCCCGGCAAAGCGCAAGACTCTCTGCAGCCTCTCGAGGTATTGCCGGGCTTCTTCAGGAGAGCTCATGTCAGGTTCTGAAACTATCTCTATGAGCGGCACTCCGCAACGGTTGAAGTCGAGGAGCGTGTATTCAGCAGTAGTGATGTCATCTCCGGCATGGATGGACTTCCCCGTGTCTTCCTCAAGGTGAATCCGCTGGATCCGGATTCTCTTTGGCGGCTCAGAGATCTCGATGAAGCCGTCCTCCGCGAGGGGAGTCCGGTATTGAGTTATCTGGTATCCCTTTGGAAGGTCAGGGTAGAAGTAGTTTTTCCGGTCAAATCCGCTCCGGAGGTTTATCCTGGCTCCGAGCCCTAAGGCAGCACGCAACCCGAGCTTCACCGCCTCGTGATTTGGGACCGGGAGGGCCCCTGGAAGCCCGGTGCAGACCGGACATACGTTGGTGTTGGGAGGATCACCGAAACGCGTCGAACAGCGGCAGAACATCTTGCTGCCTGTCAGGAGCTCTACGTGGACTTCGAGCCCGATCGTCATGTCGTACGCTCTCTCAGTCAACCCGCTCACACTCCTTCGAGAGAAGCAGGTTCCGCCGCATCCGGCCTGACTTCTCCTCCATCTCTTCGCGAACTGACGCTTCCACCGCATACCCGATGGCCAGGACCGTCTCTTCATCGAAGGGCTTGCCCATGATCTGCAAGCCACAGGGCAGGTCGCGCCCGGTCAAACCTGCATCGGACGGGCGCGCGAACCCACACGGTACAGAGAGGGCGGGTATGCCGGCCAAATTGGCGGAAACCGTCATGGCATCCGCAAGATACTTGGTCATCGGGTCACCCGATTCCTCGCCCGCTCTGAACGCCACGGTCGGAGTGGCCGGTGACAAGAGCACGTCGTAGACTTTGAACGCCTCATCAAAATCTCTTCGTATGAGAGTCCGGGTCTTTGCCGCCCGGAGGTAGTAGGCGTCATAGTAACCTGCAGACAAGGCGAAGGTGCCGAGCATTATCCTCCGGCGCACCTCCGGCCCAAAACCTTGGGCCCTGGTCGCGTGATACATGTCATCCAGGGCCTTGCCCCTCGTGGAGAGACCGTACCTCACCCCGTCAAACCTTGATAGATTGGACGAAGCCTCCGCCGGAGCGATGACATAGTAGGCATCCAAGGCGTATCTCAAAGCCGGCAATGAGGTCTCCTCTATGACTGCTCCCATGTCGGCGAGATGAGAAAGAGCGCGGTAGAACGCGTCTCTTACCCCATCATCCACGCTAAGTCCCAAGAGTTCCTTAGGGACTCCGGCTCTCAGGCCTTTCAGGGGACGCTCCAAGCGCTTGGACCATGGCACTACGGGTCTTTCCACGGACGTTGAATCGGCCGTATCCAATCCCGAGATGGCCTCAAGCAGGAGCGCCACATCGCGCACGTCTCTTCCGAACGGCCCAATCTGGTCGAGGGACGAGGCAAAAGCGACCAGCCCGTAACGGGATACCCGTCCGTAGGTGGGTTTTAGCCCCACAATACCGGTGAACGAGGCGGGCTGCCTGATAGAGCCTCCTGTGTCAGACCCCAAAGCCACGGTGGATAGCCCCGCCGCCACCGCCGCCGCCGAACCCCCGCTGGACCCGCCGGGTACGCGATCGGGGTCCCAAGGATTCCTCGTCACCATATACGCTGAGCTCTCCGTAGACGAACCCATTGCGAACTCGTCTAGGTTAGTCTTGCCGGTCACAACTGCGCCCTCCCGGCTCATTCGTTTGATCGCCGTTGCCGTATAGGGCGATATGTACCCGTCAAGCATCTTGGAGCCGCAGGTGCAAGCAGTGCCTTTAATGTTCATGTTGTCCTTGATGGCGCAAGGTACGCCTGCCAGGATACCGGGGTCCTCTCCCCCTGCGATCTTGGCGTCTACCCGTGAAGCGGCGATGCGAGCCTCTGCTTCTAGCACTTCCAGAAACGCACAGAGCCCCGGTTCAATCTCGGAGATCCTTGCAAGGTGCGATTCCAGGACTTCTTGAGCAGAGACCTCCTTGGCCCTGACTTTATGAGCTATATCCCATGCTCCCAGTTCCCAGAGTTCCACGTTACCGCCCTCCTTCCGACTCCCGGGCCGGGACGACGTAGTGCCCATCTCGAGCAGAAGGAGCCAGTTCCAGGAGACAAGCCCTGGAAAGGCCGGGTTTCGGGTCATCCTGCTGAAGCCTGACCCCTGCCGGTTCTCGAGAACCAAAAGTGGGCTCCACCCCTTCCAGATCGATCCCGGCAAGTCGTTCGATATGGGCGAGGACCATCTCAAGGTCTCTCTCCATGGACTCCAACTCGCCCGGCGATAGCCTCAGTTTGGCCAGATCTGCGATATGCTTCATATCAATCTTCATATCCTAGACCCCCTCCCCTGCGCCATAGCAACAAATTCTTCAGCAGGGATTATTCTGATGCCCAGTTCACGGGCTTTGTCCAGTTTCGAGCCAGGGTTCTCGCCAACGATCACTGCGGACGTCTTCTTGGACACGGAAGAGGAGACGGTACCGCCCAATTCCCGTATCTTTTCCTCGGCCTCCTGCCTGGTCATCCCCGGCAGCCCTCCGGTGATCACAAAGGTCTGGCCCATTAGCGAACCTCCGGGGCTCCTGGCGGGTTCATCCTGGGAAACCGCCGCCTTGACCCCTGCCCGCTTCAACTTCGCAATTAGTTCGGTCACGGAAGGCTGGCTCCGAGTCCTGACAATAGAGTTCGCCGTCAGGGGCCCGATATCCGGCACTTCTGCGAGTTCGTCGGGACCGGCGTTCAGAAAGGCATCCAGACTACGAAAACGGTCAGCCAGGCTGTAAGAAGCGCTCTGGCCTACGTGCCTGATCCCCAAGGCAAAGAGGAGCCTTGCCAGCGGTCGTTGCCGCGACGCGTCTATGGCGTCTATGAGCTTCTCCGCGGATTTTTCACCCTGCCTGGGAAGGGAGCGGATCTCCTCCGCCGTCAACGAGTAAAGGTCTCCGGCATCTTTCACCAATCCGGCATCGAGCAAGGCGTCAACCACTGCGGGGCCTAAACCCCGGATATCCATGGCGTCTCTAGACGCGAAATGGATGAGCTTTTCCCGGAGTTGAGCCGGACATGACATGCCGGTGCACCTGTGCGCCGCCTCGCCCGGAAACCTCAGTACTTCTCCCCCACACGCCGGGCAAACGTCCGGCCAGTGAAATTCGCGTTCGTCGCCGGTACGCTTCTCTTTGATTACCGAGACTATCTCTGGGATCACGTCCCCGGCCTTCTGCAACACGACTGTGTCGCCTATCCTCACATCCTTCTCGCGGATGACATCTTCGTTGTGCAGCGTGGCCCTGGAAACCGTAGAGCCCGATACCCGGACGGGCTCGAGGATCGCCGTTGGAGTGAGTACTCCGGTCCTTCCCACCTGGAGGATGATATCCAAGACCTTCGTCTCTACCTGCTCGGCGGGAAACTTGTAGGCCAGGCTTGCCCGGGGCGAATGTCCGGTAAAACCCATGCGACGGGCCAGCTCCCGGTCGTCCAGTTTGATAACGATGCCGTCGGTATCGTAAGGCAAAGTCCGCCGGTGTTCATCCCATTTGGATATTGAGGACACCAGTTCACTGGCCGAGGTCGCGGTAGTATAGGCAGGCACCGGAAAGCCCAACCCTTTTAGAAACTCCAACGTACCCGTCTCGGTTGTCGTGGGAGAGGCAGCCGGATCGCCCGGGTCGGGAAAGAGGACGCCACTTGCGTCCCCGGGGGCAATCATCTCGCGGATCTCATAGAACAGCGCCCTCAGGGGTCGCCTTGCGGTGACACGCGGGTCCAGTTGGCGGAGTGAACCGGCCGCAGCGTTTCGAGGGTTGGCAAACAGCGGAAGCCCGGCTTCCTTCCTCTCCTCGTTTAGACGGACAAAGTCATCTTTCGGCAGGTAGACCTCGCCGCGCACTTCGAGGAATTCGGGAACGGACTCCTCTCCAGGGAGACCCCGGAGCTGCAAGGGAACCGCCTTCACCGTCCTCACGTTGCGGGTTACGTCTTCTCCGGTGAGCCCGTCTCCTCGCGTCAGCCCTAAGGCGAGGAGCCCGTTTTCATAGCGGAGTATGACCGACAAGCCGTCTATCTTGGGCTCGACGACGTAGGTCACAGGTCTACTCTCTCCGGCGAACTCTTGCACACGCCTTACGAAAGCCATTACCTCGCCTTCGGAGAACGCATTGGAGAGGCTGAGGACAGGGCTCCTGTGAGGGACTGAGCGAAAAGCGGGCGAGACCTCGCCCCCCACCCTCTGAGTAGGAGAGTCGGGAGTGACCAGTGAGGGAAAGCGGCGCTCGATGTCTTGAAGCTCCCGGTAGAGCTTGTCGTACTCGCTGTCCGGTATTGTGGGCGCATCGAGCACGTAATAGCGATACTGGTGCTCCCGGATCTCGCGCCTCAACCTGAGCGCGCGCTCACGAGCCTCTTTCTCCGTCAGATCATGCACCTCTAGCCACCTTCTTTCCCGCTCCAGGCAGCCTTCGCTTCCCAGTCCAGTCCGGCCTATCCGGCCGTTTGAAATGCCCAACGGACTTACTCAATAGAAACCTGAAGCCCAATCTGGTCCGGCACTCTCGATTAATCTTCCCAGGTTTTCACATCAAGAAGCTCCCTGGGTATTTCAGAGACGAACCTCGATACCCTGGCCCTTCCAAGCCCCAGGCTCATCTCCCGTGACCATGAGAATGTCATGTAAAGGATGCGCTTGGCCCTCGTCATGCCCACGTACAACAGGCGGCGCTCCTCCTCAATCTGGTGCTCTTCGCCAATAGACCGGGCGTGAGGCAGGACTCCCTCCTCCATACCGACCAAGAAGACAACGTCGAATTCCAGCCCCTTGGCCGAATGGAAAGTACCCATCACGCAGGCGTCCTTCGTTTCGTCATAGGTGTCTTGGTCGGAAACCAGAGCATACTGCTCAACATACTCCTCGAGGCCTCCTCCGGCCTCGGCAAAGACGCGCACAGAGGCAAGGAGCTCGCGGAGGTCATCCAATCTCTCCTGACTCTCGGCAGTGCCTTGAGCGTCCAAGTGCGGTATATACCCGGTCGCTTCCAGCACGTCTCTGAGTGTTATGTGAGGAGGCTGCCCCAGTGCTTTCAGAGCGATGCCGCCGATGGCCGTTCCCAGCTCCGCCGCGGCCTTTCTCTGGGGGCCGTTGAGTCCCTTGATCTCGGAAGCCGCTGAGAGAGCTTGTACTAAGTCTACCCCTGATACCGCCGCGTATTCAGTGATCTTTCTGACGGCAGCGGGCCCCAATCCCCTCGGCGGCTCGTTGACGATCCGCTCAAAGGCGACTGCGTCTCTGGCGTTCAGGATCAGTCTGAGATAGGCGACTGCGTCCCGGATGTGCTTCCGGTCATAGAACCTCCGCCCCGAGAGAACCGAGTAGGGGATCCCTCTCTCGACAAAAGCCTCCTCGAACGTCCTTGACTGGGCATTTGTCCGGTACAGTATGGCGACCGCGTTCAGGGGAACTCCTTGGACAGCCAGGTTCTCAATCTCGCCTGCCACAAACCGCGCTTCGTCCTCACCGCTCTGGGCGGCATACAGGGTGATGGGCTGACCTCCCTCTTGCGCGGTCCAAAGACGCTTTTCCTTTCTCCTGGCATTGTTGCGCACTACATTGAAAGCTCCGTCCAGGATGACCTGGGTTGAACGGTAATTCTGCTCGAGCTTCACCACGCGACACCTTGGGTAATCCTCTTCGAACTCAAGTATATTGCGGATATCGGCGCCCCGGAAGGTGTAGATGCTCTGGTCATCGTCTCCCACAACGGCGATGTTGTGGTGGGCGGCGGCCAGAAGTTTGGTGAGCTCGTACTGGACCCTGTTGGTATCCTGATACTCGTCAACAAGAATATGGGCGAACTTCGCCTGATACTTGGCGAGTACTTGGGGATGTGTCCGGAACATCATGACCGTCTCCATGAGAAGGTCGTCAAAATCCATACCGTCCAGTTCCCGGAGCTTCCTCTGGTACAGTTCATAGGCCTGTTGAACCTTGGTCTCGTAGAAAGTAAGCGCCGTCTTGGCATATTCCTCAGGGCCCATCAAGTTGTCCTTGGCCGCGGAAATCGCCTTAAGTACTCCCGAGGGAGTATATTGCTTCTCGCTGAGGTTCAGCTCCTTGAGCACCTTACGCATGAGCTTAACCTGGTCGTCAGAGTCCATTATGGTAAACCTGCCTGAGCGCCCAAGACCGGGCAGCTCGGTCCGCAGGATACGGACACAAGCCGAGTGGAACGTCATGGCCCATACGCCTTTCGCCTTTTCGCCCAGAAGAGCCTCGATGCGAGTCTTGAGCTCGTTGGCTGCCTTGTTGGTGAAGGTGATGGCCAGGATTGAACCGGGATGAACCCCTCTTGAGATGAGGTAGGCCACCCGCCTGGTCAGCACTGTAGTCTTTCCTGAACCGGCCCCTGCCAATATGAGAAGGGGCCCTTCTGTGTGTGTAACCGCTTCCGCTTGCTTGGAGTTGAGGCCTTGGAGAACATCGATTTCAGGCATGATACACCGCCAAACACGAGTATATAGTTCGATCAGAACCAGTATAACGGATTGGTGACTGTTGTTACCAACAAATCCGGCGGTGAGGCGGAGGACAATTGCCACTATTGGCGAAACACACTCCATACGCAAAATCGGGAGGTGTAGAGAATGATCGAGCTTCCTGAGAGCCACGTGCTTGCCGAGCAGATCAACCGGACGGTGGCGGGCAAGGAGATATTGTATGTGACTGCTAATCAGTCCCCCCATGGCTGTGCCCGGTATTCAGGCAATCCTTCCGAGTATTCGTCCAAACTCCGGGGCAAGCGGGTGAGCGGAGCAGATGTCTTCTGCGGATTCGTACGGATAGCGGCCGACGACATGTGTCTTCTCATATCGGCGCCGATCAAGTACCACGCCCCGGGAGAAAAGCTGCCCGAGAAGCACCAGCTCCTGGTGCTGTTCGATGACGGCTCGGCCATAAGCTGTACCGTACGGGTGTGGGGCGCCATGTTCTGCTATAGGCAAGGGGAGGAAGCCGAGGGCATCCCGGTTGGTCACCACCTTAATACGGAACCCTCGCCTCTGGACGACAGGTTCGACTACGCTTACTTCCGGTCACTCGCCGCTTCAGAGGATGCCAAGTCCCTGTGCGCTAAAGCCTTCCTTGCCACCGAGCAGCGCATAGTCGGCATGGGCAACGGAGTGCTGCAAGATATCCTGTGGAATGCTCACGTCCACCCCAAACGCCGGATGGACACCCTATCCGAAGCGGAGTTCCGTGCCCTGTTCGACTCGGTCAAGAAGACCCTGGCGGATATGGTCGCACAAGGCGGAAGGGATACGGAACGGGATCTTTTCGGCCAGAGTGGAGGCTACAAGACAGTACTCAAGAAGACCACTGCCGGCAGCCCCTGTGCCGAATGTGGGAGCACCATCATTAACGAAACCTATCTGGGCGGAGCCATCTACTACTGCCCGACCTGCCAGCAGCTCTAGGGTAGTGACTGGCCCCACAATAACCGTAACCCAGGACATCCCGGATGTCACTCCTTTCCAATTGGCAACGGATCAACAAGAAACAAGGGGCCCGCGGGAGGGCATCACCGCCCTTCTCCGCGGGCCGCTCCATCACGTCTTCTTCGGCCCTAGAACTCCGTAACCCCCGTGAAGGTGAACGCAGGCACGTGGATGGCCGGGACGACACTTCGCCCGGACCGGTGGAGCTCCTTACCGACCATATCCATTGTGCCGAACACCTTGAGCGCGCTCTCGGTGAACCGGAAGTTCTTGACCGGCTTCGTGACTTTGCCATCCTCCACTAGGAAGGTACCGTCCCGCGTCATTCCGGTGACAAGCACCTTCATAGGATGGGCCATGTTGGTGTAGTGGAACCTGGTCACCAAGATGCCCCGCTTGGTGTTCTTAATCATCTCTTCGACAGTGGAATCACCGGGAGCCATGAACAGGTTAGCCGCCATGGGACCCCAACCGCCGAACCCTCCGTGCCCGGTTGACCTCTTGCCCTCTTTCTTCGCGCTTTTCCAGTCATACAAGAGGCCCTTCGCAACGCCCTTATCGACCATGATGACCTTTTCTTTGGGTACCCCTTCCAGGTCAAAGGGCATGGGAAATCCTCTCGGGTCAAGGCCGTCATCCCAAAAACTGAAAAGATCCGTGAAGATCTTCTCGCCCAGTCTCCCGGCAAGGAAACTCCGCCCCTCTCTTACGGCGGACGCCGAGAAACCGCCCCGGACCAAGTAACTGAGCAGGTCGGCGACGGCCCTTGGCTCGAGAATGACCTCATACTCACCCGCGGGCACGACTTGGGGGTTCTGGGACGCTTCGCACTTCTCGACAGCCGTCCTCGCCACAAGGCCAGGATCGATATCTTTCACGTCTGTCGCGAGTGCATCGGCATATCCTGAGCCGGTATCCGACATAACCACGGTGCGCAGGTGGGCCTGGGTAGAGCGATTATATGCCCGCACTCCGAGGGAGTTGGCGATGCAGAGCTCAGAGGCCCCGGTAGAGTAAGCCCCGGCGGCCTTGAACCCTTTAGCCGCGGCCCTTTCAGTGATGGCCTTGACTCCCATGGCCCTATCCAAAGGTGAGAACTCGTAGGTCGAATCAAAGAAGGTGTTGACCTCAGGAATCGGTTCGGGCCCGGGAATGCCCTCAAAGTCCTCATTGGGTTTCTGTAGCTCTGCCACCCGGGTCGCCGCCTCGATGGCGTCCTTCACGGCGTCTTCATCGAGGGAGTTGGTGGAAGCCGTGCCTATCTTCTTCCCAAAGATGACCTTAACCGTCAGGCTGTGGCCTGAATCGGACACATTTTGGTGGATGTAGTTGTCTGAGAACCTGGTGAGGCGGGATACTCCACCACGGATAAGAACTTCCGTCATGTCTCCGGGAGAAGCGTCAATCACCCGGCCCGCCATCTTCAGCGCTTCATCTTTGCCGAGTAGTCCTCTCACTGCCACTTGCCAACACCTACCTTCACGCCTCTGAACCTGGCCGGAGCCGAACCGTGACCCACATGAGCAACTTGACCGGGTTCGCCCTTGCCGCAGTTGGGGACACCCCAGAGGCGCCACTCGTCCTTGTTGGCGACGGCGTCGCAAGACCTCCAGAACTCGTAGGTAATGCCGGTGTAGTTGGCGTTCTTGAGCATATCTCCAATGGAACCGTCTTTTATCTCATACGCCATTTCGACACCGAACTGGAAGTTGAGCCTCTTGTCGTCAATGGACCAGGACTTGTTGGTCTCCATGAGAATGCCCTCTTTGGTGTCTTTGATGATCTCATCGAGTGTCCAGTCTCCCGGCTCCAAGTTGATATTGGTCATTCGGATGATGGGTATGCGGCTCCAGCTGTCGGCCCGCATGGCTCCCGAAGAGGTCTCACCAAGCTCGGCGGCAGTGTCCCGCGATGACAGGTAATTCTTGAAAATACCCTTGTCAACTATCGTGGTGCGCTGCGCAGGCACACCTTCATCATCGAAGCCGAAGGAACCTAGTCCCCCTTCAATCGTGGCATCTGCCACGATGTTTACGTCAGGCGAACCGTACTGGAACGTCCCTTGTTTCTCGGGGGTAAGGAAACTTGTCCCTGCGTAACTGGCTTCCTGCCCGAACACGCGGTCGAGCTCGATGGGATGTCCACAGGACTCGTGGATCTGCAAGGTCAGCTGAGAACTATCGAGCACCAAGTCGGTCACGACCTGAGGGCATTGTTTGGCGGTGAGGAGCGCCACGGCTTCGTTGCCCACGCGCTCGGCGTGGTCCAGAAGGCGCATGTCCTCCACAAATTCCCACCCTCGTGAGGCGAAGTCGCCTCCTGCCGAGGTCGGATAGGACCTCCTCTGGAGCTCGCCCTTGTCTGCGGCCATCGCGTCTATTCCCGCTCCGGTTTCGGTCTTGACCTGTTCAATGTAGCTTCCTTCGGTTGACGCGAACACCTTGTCTTCCCGGAGAGACGAGATGTTGCCCGACGCGACTCTCACGCCCTTGTTCTGCCTCATCAACCGGTCAGCCTCAAGAAGCAGGGCGATCTTGTCTTCGGCTTTCACCGAGAAGGGGTCAATCTTGCACTCGGACTTCCATTTGGCGGTCACCGGCTTCACCGGCGCGAGCTCCACGTCCTTTTCCCGCTTCACAGTGGCCGACGCTTTGGCGATCGACACCGCTTCCTCGGCTACGCGACGCACTTCATCTTCAGTAATACGGGCGCTTGACGAGAAACCCCAAGCGCCGTCATAGAGGACCCTGACACCGAACCCTTTGCTCCTTGACGACCCGAGGGACTCAACGTTGCCGTTTCTGGTCCGCACTGACTCTTGCTTCTTGTCGACTACTCGGATGTCGGCATAAGACGCACCGAGCTTCTTCGCGACATCCAGCGCAACAGACGTAAGGTCTCTCAAGAACGCATACACCTCCCGGTATTTCGGCCTTAGAACTAATACGACGGGCGATTGGAGTTACCCTCCAGACCGGCTCGATTTCTTGCGTACACCGAAATTTCCTCTTTGGAGCAGGAGGTATGTGACAAACGTAGAATCATTATTGTTTAAGTGTGACTATTCATTTGTCTCACAGTGGGTAACGGAGGTATCTCATGTCGAACGGAGGACCCGCGGTAGTCCAAAGCGACGGCACCATCCTGGTTGAGGTGGAGCACCCCGAGTATGAGGCAGCGAGAGACAGCCTCATGCGCTTTTCAGATCTCGTGAAAAGCCCCGAGTATATCCACACCTACAGGCTTTCACAGCTTTCGCTGTGGAACGCCGCCGCGGTCGGCCTCAGCCCATCGGAGGTCATCGACAGCCTGACGCGCCTTTCGCGCTATCCGGTCCCCCAAAACACCGTGGCTTTTGTCAAAGACAACATGAGCAAGTTCGGGCTTCTCAGGATAAGCCGCGAGAGCGGAAGCCTTGTCCTCAGGTGCTCCGACCCGTTTGTCTTTGCCGAGATAACCAATTCAGACAAGATCCAGCCGTTCATCAGGGAGATGCGCTCAAAAGACTCCTTCACATTGGACCCCATGTCCAGAGGAGCCTTCAAGCAGGCTCTCATCCGGATGGGGTATCCTTGTGAAGACTTGGCGGGCTACGTCGAAGGTGATCCGCTTAACGTGTCCCTCAGAGAACGGACTCTGCAAGGAAAGCCTTTTGGCTTGCGTCCCTATCAGGAGGCGGCCGTCGACGCGTTTTGGGCCGGCGGAAGCGTACGTGGCGGGAGTGGAGTTGTAGTCCTGCCTTGCGGCGCCGGCAAGACCATTGTCGGCATGGGCGCCATAGCGAAAGCCTCTACTCAGACCCTCATACTGACGACCAATGTGGTAGCCCTTCGCCAGTGGATGTCGGAGCTTGCCGACAAGACAACGCTGGACCCGGGCATGATCAAGGAGTACAGCGGCGAGGTGAAAGAGATCGGACCCGTCACGGTCACCACGTACCAGATCCTGATCCACAGAAGGCGGCAGGGTAACGACGAGTACCCTCACTTCTCGTTGTTTTCGGAAAGGAACTGGGGCCTCATCATCTACGACGAAGTCCACCTCTTGCCCGCCCCGGTCTTCAGAATAACGGCAGACCTACAAGCCAGGCGCCGCCTGGGACTCACGGCCACCCTTGTCCGCGAAGACGGCCGCGAGGACGAGGTATTCAGCCTCATTGGACCCAAGCGTTTCGACAAGCCCTGGAAAGAGCTTGAGGAGCAGAACTGGATCGCCCAGGCCCATTGCCATGAGGTAAGGGTCGACCTGAATCCCGATGACAGGCTGGCCTACGCGGTGGCGGGAGAAAGGGACAAGTACCGGATCGCCGCCACCAACCGGAACAAGATCGATCTTGTGCAGGAGATTGTTAAGAGACACTCAAACGATCAGATCCTTGTGATCGGCCAGTACCTAGACCAGCTCGACGCTTTGGCACGCATCTTAAAGGCTCCGTTCTTGTGCGGACAGACTCCCGTAAACGAACGGGAGGAGCTCTATTCACGCTTCAGGGAAGGCTCACTTAAAATCCTGGTCGTATCAAAGGTCGCCAACTTCTCCATCGATCTGCCCGACGCCAATGTGGCAATCCAGGTATCAGGGACTTTCGGGTCTCGCCAGGAGGAGGCGCAAAGGTTGGGCAGGATACTCAGACCGAAGCCTCAAGGGGAAAGCGCGACGTTTTACTCGCTGGTGACGCGAAACACCAAGGACCAAGAGTTCTCTCAGAAACGCCAGCTCTTTCTCACAGAGCAGGGCTATAAGTACACTATTTGGGAAGCGCAGTCCTTCTTGGACGCAACGTGCCGGGGGGCTGAATCATGAATCTGATTCAGGCGCTTTCAGCGTCATCCCGGGAAAGAGCAAAGAGCATAGCGAGCTTCTACGGACTCTTGGCGCCTACGGGTGCCCTTCCTGACAACGCGTCTCACGAGGAGCTCGCCGGAGCTATAGCGTCCCACCTTCTGGTGCCGGCCCATACAGTAGTGGCCATGCACGGGCTCAATCAAGAGGAAATGCTGGCTCTCCGCCTTATCACCCTGGCTGCGGGCGGCAGCGGAGTCGTCATCGAACAATGCCATCAGAAGCTCAACCAATTGTCGCGCAAGTGGCGGCGGAACGGCGCCAAGGTCATCGAAGCGCTGATCTCCAGAGGTTTGGTCTACATACGCAGAGAGGGATACCGCCATATATACTTCGTGCCGGAGGACCTTCGAGAAGTGCTTTCTCCGTTTTTCCTGGAGGACATCTATAGGGCATCGTGTGTTGACCTTCAGCGGTTTACACCGAGACACCGGGCGGACTTCGCGGCACCCCTCCGCCACTTGGTCTTGTTCCTCTCTTACTTCAGGAAGAACGAAGTGCGGATCGCCCAGTCTGGGACCATGTTCAAGAAAGCCCAGAACGACCTCATAGCCTTGATGGGCGAGGAAAACACGCCGATGGAAGACACACTCTTCCCGGTGCGCTATCCGCCGCGCCTGGCGTTTCTCCTGTACTTCGCGAAATCCAAGGGTCTCGTGGAAGAGAGAAACGGGATGCTCCGTCTCGGAAGCCAAGCCGCTTCCTGGGTGAAGACTGATTCGCGGTCTTGCAGGCAGGAACTATTCGATTACTGGCGCCAGACTTTCGTTAGTCAGGACGTTGACCTGCAGACGATGCTCTGGATCATGATGCAAGCCCCCAAAGATTTGGCCATGTCCGTGGAATCCCTGTTGGAGGAAATGAATACTCTGTCCACCAGCCACTCCTCTCACGGCCTGAACCTCCGGGCTGAACGCAATCTGGTTGAGGCCCTGGAGTACCTGGGAGGCTTAGAGGTCGCCAGGAACCTGAACGGACTTTTCGTGAGGCCGACTGCCTTGGGCCGGGCCATGTTCGGGCTCGCGCCGTGGCCCGATGAAAAGTGGGACGAGCACGTATACGTCCAGTCCAACTTCGAGATCCTCGTACCATGCACGGTGCGGCCGGAGATGCTCTGGGCAGTGGACGCCTTTGCCGAACTCCTGAAACCTGACCAGATAATGGTGTACAAACTCACCCGCAACTCGGTGTACCGTGCCATGCTTCACTCTCACACGCCACAGACCATCGAGGAGTTCCTGATCAGGTATTCCAAGACCCCGGTCGCGCAGAACGTCAAGTACTCTATAGCCCACTGGGGCACGTCTTACGGACGCATCGAGTTTGAGGAGACGATTCTCCTCAAGTGCGACACGGAGCAATTGGCCGAGGAACTCATGCTACATCCCAAAATCAGGCCGTACATCAAACACCGGGTTGGACCTTTGTACCTATCTGTTGATGGCGAACAATACGACCAACTGGTCACTGTCCTCTCCGATGAGGGGTACATGCCGAAAGTGAACGGCTCCCGCCGGCTTACGACTCAGACTGTGGGACAAACCTAGGCCCCGGCCTGCGCTCAGTCATTGTCGCGGATAGGTCGTGCTATAGGGAGATAACGGCCCGTCTTGCCTGCCGACTTGTCGTATTGGTGCAACCATAAGAAGGAGACGGCCAGCGAACCCAAAGCAAAGACCCCTCCCCATAGACCTGCGTTGCCAAGGACACTCCCCAAGAGCCATCCGGCACCCAAGCCTATGCCGCCTCCAAGAAGCGGGAGGATATATATGAGGAAAGACAACCTGAGGTAATCCTGCCCTGTCATCTCGAGTTCAACCAGATCGCCAGGTCTGACGTCGCCCACCGGTATGGCCTCGACCACCAGCGTATTGTCGTCGCTGAAGGTGATATGGGCATGACGGCACTTACCGCACCTTTCACACGCGGCAGTGCGTTTCACCGAAACGGTTATCCTGCCGCCGGAGACTCCCGTCACCGTACCGATCTCTCTCAAAGCGCGGCCCCCTTCTCTTGCCTATGAATAGGATACCTCTAGAACAGGATCTTGTGCTTCCGCCATCCCACATTTAGTACCATGCCGACGGCGAAAGAGTTCACAAGAAGAGCCGTGCCCCCGTGGCTCAGGAAGGGAAGCGGAACTCCGGTCACAGGCATGATGCCCATGGTCATGCCTATGTTTACTACAACCTGGAAGAGGAACATCGTGAGCACTCCACCTGCTACAAGCGTTCCAACCCGATCGGACGACGTGACTGCGGCAAGAAGGCAGCGGTAACATATGCAGAGATAGAGCGCCAATACTCCCAGGCCCTTTATGAAACCGAGTTCCTCGCCAACCACCGAGAAAATGAAGTCGGTGTGCTGTTCCGGGATGAAGTCAAGCCGGTTCTGTGTACCCTGGCCCAGGCCTTTACCCCAGAGCGACCCGGAACCTATGGCTATCTTGGATTGAAGCACCTGATACCCGGTTCCTAGTGGGTCGGCGTTGGGGTTGAACAACGTGAGGAGCCTGTTTATCTGGTAGTCATGGAGAGGCAGGGGTAAACCTGCGTATGAGTGCAGGCAAAGCACTAGCGCTATCCCAACGACTCCCACCACTATGAGCTTTGCGATGCGCCTACCCGGTGTCCCCCCAAAATACAGCGAACCTGTACACATGACTACCAATACCATGGATGTGCCCAAGTCAGGCTGGGCGATGACAAGGGCGATAGGCACAAACGTCCAGGCGTAGTAGAACGCCAGATTCAGGAGACTCTTGGGAGGCTCTTCCCAGCGGCTCAGCAGTCTGGCGCAGAACAGGATCGTCACTACTTTGGCCGTCTCGGAAGGCTGGAAGTCGAAAAAACCCAAAGGGATCCACCTGGTGGAACCGCCCACCGTCTTTCCAACGAAGAGGACCAATGCCAATAGAGCACCGTTAATCCCGTACAGCCAGGGAGACATCTCCACAAGATCGCGGTGGTCGGCTGCCATACCGAGCACGAGCACAACAAGTGAGACCGCCACCATCACGGCTTGTCTCTTGGCGTAGAAATGGTCTCCTGAACCGTGAGTAGCGCTGTCGATTAGCGGTATCGAAAGAATGTTCAATACGAGCACGGCGATGATAAGGTACCAATCAATTCGCCGTACTATTCTTCGCTCAATACGTACGCTGGGTAACTCGATCGTTTGCGGTCGCGCCCCTCTTAATTGATATCACGGGAATGTTGGCAACGAGGGCCCTTCTCTTGTCGATTTCTTTCCAACTGAACTCGATGCCGGGTCTATCGATCTCTACGTATTTGGATATGGCCATAATGACTTCGTCCTTCATCTCTTCCATTACACCATGGCTCAAAGACAGACGGTCCTGCATCAGCACCACCCTGAGCCTGTCCTTGGCTACGTCCTTGGCCTTTGTTCTCTGTCTCCACCAGTTGAACATAGTCGGCTCCCCCCTAACTCCTCCGCATTAGCCTGCGGAGGCGGCTCCAGATGGTTTCCTTCTCAGAGAGGTCGAGAAAAGGCACCTCTTCGCCTTTTATTCGCCGGGCTATATTCCGGTATGCTTGGCCGGCAAGGGAACTGTCGGCCATCACAGCAGGCTCGCCGCGGTTGGTGGACACCACTATGTAATCGTCGTCGGGGACTACACCCAGGAGATCGATGGCGAGGATATCGATGATATCGGGTATGTCCATCATATCCCCTCTGGCGACCATCCTCGGCTTTATCCTGTTGATAATGAGTTCAGGCTTCTCAAAACCGGAGGCCTCTAGAAGTCCGGTGATCCGGTCGGCATCCCTAACGGCCGAAACCTCGGGCGTCGTGACTATGGCGGCCCGGTCCGCGCCGGATATGGCGTTCTTGAACCCCTGTTCTATACCTGCCGGGCAGTCTACTATCACAAAGTCGTGTTCTTCCTTGAGCCCACCGATCAGTTCCTTCATCTGATCGGGGTTCACGGCGTTCTTATCCTTGGTCTGGGCGGCAGGCAGCAAGAAGAGCCCGTCGACACGCTTGTCCTTGATAAGAGCTTGTCTCAGACGGCAGTAACCTTCCACCACGTCAACCAAGTCGTAAACGATGCGGTTCTCGAGGCCCATGACTACATCGAGATTGCGCAGTCCGATATCGGCGTCCACCACAACTACCTTTGCCCCGCTGAGAGCAAGGGCCACCCCCAGGTTCGCCGTGGTCGTGGTTTTGCCAACTCCGCCTTTACCGGAGGTGATGACTATTGCCTGACTCAACGATCTCCCTCCCATCGGATTCCCTCGAGAGGCTCTACGACGATTGTTCCGTCCCTTAGCCTCGCAACTTCCGGCTCCCTACCGGCGCTCCGCTCTCCTTCGGGAGGACGTCCTATAACGTCACCGATCCTGAGTTGTGTGGGCTCCAACCTGAGAGCGACGACGGATACACCGGTATCTCCCGAGGCGCCTGCGTGAGCCAAACCTCTCAGGACTCCCATAACAACAATATCACCCGCGGCACTAACCTCGGCGCCGGGGTTTACATCGCCCACTATAACCACCGAACCATCGTAGCCGATACGCTGGCCGGATCTTACTGTCCCTTTGTACAGAAGGGTGTCGGGCAGCGTGCCCGCCAGTTCTCTCATGTACCGGCGCCTCTCGGTCCTTTCACTTTCAACGCTTTCACGAGGCGCCGCAGCACTAACCGCCCTTGGGCTCTTCCGCTGCGTCTCCGGCTTACTCCTTACGGGTGTCCTATCTCTGTGCTTGACCTTCTTGAGCTTCAACCCGAACGGGTAGGCCAGGATGTTCTGGATCTCCAGAATCTCGTCTAGTGAAAAACCGTCTTCGCCGGTCTCGAGGATTACATCGGGAGAACCCTTGAAGAAAAACTCGGACTTTTCCAGATGCTCCTTGAGCTTCTTCTTGATGACCTCAAAGTCTTGCTTAGCGTTTAGTACGAGGTACAGTCCTTCCTTGCTTCCCTTAAAGACCACGTCCTGTGTCATAGCCACCATGTGCACCTCCGCGTCGACCCCACCCGACCAGAACCGTCATTCCCCTGCCTCCAAATCGGTCGGCAGCCGCGGTTCGAAGTAAGCGTCAAAAATGGCCCTGGCAACCGGGGCGGCCACGCTTGATCCACCTCCGCCCTGATCGATAACAACGGCAAGGGCTATCTCCGGGTTATCGACGGGCCCGAAACCAACAAACCATGCGTGGTTCTCTCCCAGTGGATTCTCTGCCGTACCTGTTTTCCCTGCTACCTTTATGGGGAGATCGTGGAACGCCCAGTAAGCCGTACCGTTGGGGTCGCCTGTCACCATGGCCATACCTTTCTTCACTTCGTCGAAAACCCATTGCTCGGCGTTCAGCACTCCGGCGACCTCCGGGGCGAACGAACGGACGACTTCTCCGTCCTTGGTTAGGATCTCCTTGGCCAAGAAGGGTTTCATGCGAACCCCGTCATTGGCGACTGCTTGTGTAAGCGAAGCCATTTGCAGGGGAGTGTTCAAATGGAAGACTTGCCCCATGGCTCCCATCATGTGTTCTGAGTAGAGGACCTCGGGTTCGTAGACCCGCCCCTCGGCGTATGCCTTGGCCTTCCATGCCGAGTCAGGCACCGTACCGTAGTTCTCACCGTAGAGGTCAATGCCTGTCTTGGAGCCGAGCCCCAGTTCTCTCGCGTACTCTGCATAGGTATCCATACCCAACCTTCGACCCATTTCGTAGAAGTACACGTTGCACGAATCGCGTATGGCCTCGGCCAGATTCACAGACCCATGACCCCAGCTCCGGTGACATATGAGGCTTGGGACGGCAGGGTGATACCCCGGGTCAAAGAACTCTTCATGAGGGGTGGTCTTTCCCTCGCACAGGGCCGCGATAGAAGTCACGATCTTGAAGGTAGAACCGGGTGGGTACAGACCGGTTGTCGCCAAGTCGCTGAACATCCACTGGCCGGTCGCGAGGAATGAGTTCAACTCTGCCTGGCTCAGGCCCGTAACGAGCTTATTGGGGTCAAAACCGGGAGCCGATACGATGGCCAGCACCCCTCCGGTCTTCACATCCAAAACCACGACCGCTCCGCCTTTCGACGTGGGGTGCTCCTCCATAGCTCTCCGCACGGCTTCTTCGGCCGCCTGCTGGACCCTGAGATCAATGTTCAGCCTGACATCACTGCCGGACTTGGGGTCGATACCGGGGCCCTTGTTTCCTGTCGGCCTCATGAGATAGTCAACCTCAACCTGGTATCCACCATCTACGCCCCGGAGGACATCTTCGTAGTAAGACTCCAAACCTTGTTTGCCTATGATGTCCCCAATGGTGTAGCCCTGGTCTTCGGCTTCTGCCAGTTCTCTCTCGGAGATCTCGCCGACGTATCCGAGAATTGGAGACATGAGATATCCCCCCGGATAGAAGCGTATCGGCTCCGGCTCGATGAAGACGCCTCGCAGCAAGGGGGCATCTTCTACTATGGCCGTGTATTGCTCGGGGGATATGTCCTTAGCGATGGGGATGGGTTCAAAGTACCTTCCCTTGTACTGGAGAAGTCTCTTCTCGACTTCGGCCATCTCTAGGCCAAGGATTGAGGCCAGGTGAGGCAATGTCTTCTCAGCCTCTTCTTCGTCGGTATACCAGTAGTACACCGAAAAAGAAGGTCGAGAGGTGACCAACGTATTACCGTTTGCGTCGAGGATGTCGCCCCTGGGAGCCCGTATGCTGGTGATTCGCGTACGGTTCTGCTGGGACATCAGACTGTATGCTTCGCCCTTCACTATCTGAAGGTAGAACATCCTCGACGCGAGCACGACGAAGATCAGGACGAGTCCCAGGGTCACTGCGTCCCTACGGCTCTTGAGCATAGAGGGACTAAGGCTTTCATGGGTTTCCGGGGTAATGCCTGACTGTCTCCTCATAGGGCGGTCTCCCTACCCGTTCTTCCCGGGGCCGGCCAGACACTCTGAACGGCTGACGCCAGCCGTTTCACCGTGAACTCCAGTGGGCCGACCAGGGCAGCCGCCCACAGGGCTGAGGGAACCAGGATGCCCCTCAGAAAGTGTGTAGTGGCGATGTGGATCCCCATTGATGCCAAGATCCCCCACGTGACGCAATCAGCCAGAGTAGTGCCGCAAAGGGCGGCAAGCGCCTTGGAGGACAAGCTGTCGGGGTTCACTACGCGCTTCATGCCGGCAGCCAGGGCGGCGGCGAGGGCAAGGGACACCGCTCTCGACCCGAGGGCTCTACCCGTCACAATGTCCTCAATGAGCCCGAGGGCAAAGCCTGCGGGGAGGGCATTCCACACGTCACACGACCACCCTACACAGATGGCCAGGCACACCAGAATGTCCGGACCCCCAATGGCGGGAATCGCGGCGAACTCGACCATCTTTGCAAGAGGGGCAAGAAGAACGGCGACGGCGATAATGGAACCTTCGCGGCGGCTCATCTTCCAATCACCATGACTTCCTCAAGGTGCTCGAAGTCGGCCGAAGGCTTCACAACCGCTTCCTTAACCAGGCCCGGCTGGGGGACGCTGACCGATACGACTTCTCCGATGAGAAGCCCATCGGGAAACTTGCTCCCCATGCCTGAAGTAACTATCCGGTCCCCAACCTGTACGTCTGCATCCTTGGAGAAAAACCGCGCGATGAGTGTTTGAGGCCCTCCCCCGCCCAAGACGACGCCAAGATCTCTGGATCTCTGCGCGACCGCGCCGACGCCGCTCTCGGGATCCGTAAGCAGGAGAACCGTGGACACGTTGTCTCCCAGTTCCAGTATGCGTCCCACCAAGCCTGCCTGACAGACGACCGCCGCGTCCGGCTGAATGCCTTGCTCCCTGCCGGCGGCGATGGAGAGGGATGAAAACCACTTGCTGGGATCCCGGCCGTATACCTCGGCTACCAGGTAGTCTCCCGGAGACGTCTCCTGGATGCCGAGCAAGTCCCTTAAGCGTTCGTTCTCCGCTTCCGCCTCAAAAAGCCTTGACTCCAGATCTCGCAGCCTGCCAAGTTGGGCCTCCAGCTCTTTGTTTTGGCGACTGAGGGCTTCTTTGTCCGCAAACGCCGTGCCCAGTACTTCCAACCGCGACTTAACCGCCGTATAGACACCGGAAACGGGCTTTGACGCCCTAAGAAACAGAGAGCCCCAGAACGAAGGCCCGTCCTGAGGCTTCCCCGACACGTTCATCAAGGTCACTGAGGCAGCCACCAGGACAGACAGGACAATTATCTTCTTGTACGGGAAGTGCCGCCTCACGATTTTCCCCTCTTATTGCTTGGATCTTCTGGATGACGCCAGCACTTTCCTGAGCTTCTCTTGGTCTTCAAGCATCAGCCCCGTCCCCCTGGCGACTGCTGACAGGGGTTCATCAATGATGTGCACCGGCATTCCGGTCTCCTGGCTCACGAGCCGGTCCAGGCCCTTGAGTAGAGAGCCGCCTCCGGTCATGACGATTCCCCGGTCCATGATATCTGCCGCCAGTTCGGGAGGTGTACGCTCCAGCGTCTCTTTTATGGCCTCGATGATGTTCCCCACAGGCTCGGAAAGGGCTTTTCGTATCTCGCGAGAGTCCACCGTGATAGTCCGGGGCAGCCCGGTGACAAGATCGCGGCCGCGGATTTCCATGGTCTGCTCCTCGTCAAGTTCGTACGCGGAGCCGATGGTCATCTTCACTTCTTCGGCCGTGCGCTCACCGATCAACAAGTTGTAAGCGCGCTTGACATAGCTCACGACGGCCTCGTCCATCTCGTCTCCCGCAACGCGAATTGACCTGGAAGCGACTATCCCTTCCAAGGATATGACCGCCACTTCGCAAGTCCCGCCGCCTATATCCACCACCATGTTGCCGGTAGGCTCATTCACGGGTAACCCGGCGCCGACGGCTGAAGCCATGGGTTCCCACACGGTCTCGGCGTCTCTCGCTCCGGCAGACTCGGCAGCGTCGATGACTGCTCTTCGCTCTACCTCGGTGCACCCCGACGGCACGGCGACAAGGACAAACGGTTTGAGGATGCGGCGCCGGTAAGCCTTGCGGATGAAGTACCGCATCATAGCCTGGGTAATGTCGAAATCGGCGATAACCCCGTCCTTCATCGGCCTGACGGCGATGATGTTGCCCGGGGTGCGACCGATCATCTGCTTTGCCTCTGTACCGACGGCCAGAACCTCTTTGCTGTCGGCATTGATGGCGACAACCGACGGTTCCATGAGGACTATCCCCTTGCCCCGTACATGGACCAGAGTATTCGCCGTACCCAGATCGATGCCGATGTCCTTGCTAAGGTAGTTAAACAGCCACTGCACCGTACCCACTCTCCCTTTCCGTCTCAGATCCTATAGGAACCAACCGGGGCAGGTTTCTCTCAAACTGATGAACGACGATCTCGACACTATGACGTGGTCGAAAACCGCTATGCCAAGGACCTTCCCGGCCTCGACCAGCCTCCTGGTGACCTCGATATCCTCGTCGCTCGGCGAGGGATCTCCACTTGGATGGTTATGCACCAAGACCATAGACGCTGCGTTCCTGCGTATCGCGTTCTTGAAGACCTCCCTCGGATGAACGAGTGACGCGTCGAGACTGCCTATTGACTCCACTTCCTTACTGACTACCCGATTCCTTGCGTTCAGGAGTATGACAGTGAAGCATTCACGATCAAGCCCCGTGATGTCGGCCTTCACATACTCATATACATCCCTGCCGCACCTCACGACGAAAGCCCTTTCTCCAGGCTGAACCGTCCCGTAGACCCTTCTTCCGAGCTCTACTCCCGCCTTGATCCTGGCGACCTTGGCAGGCCCGATCCCGGTCATGCCTTTGAGCTCGTCAAGGGACAACCCGCTCAAGAATCCGAGACTTGTACCATATCTTTCTTCAGATAGCGACAACATCCTTCGGGCAATATCCATGGCCGTCTCACGGGAATTGCCGGTACCCAAGAGTATGGCCAGGAGTTCGGCATCCGAGAGGGCCTCGGCCCCTATGCGGAACAAGCGTTCCCTTGGCTTGTCCTCTGAGGGCCAATCTTTAATTGTCAAACGTTCTCGGGATATGTGGGACTCCTCCTTACCGGCCCTTCGCAAGCCCCCTTACCCCGGTCTCACGTCTACACAGTCAAGAGTTCCTCCAACTTGACTCCTGCAAGCCTGAGGAGCCTGTAAACCTTGGGCAGCGGCAGTCCTATGACACTGGAGAAATCGCCGTTCACATTCTGTACGAACATGCCGCCTATGCCCTGCAGAGCATAGCTCCCGGCCTTGTCCATAGGTTCACCGGTGCCCACGTACCAGTCGATCTCTTCCTGGGTGAGCGGGCTCATGGTTACTTCCGTCTTGTCGAAATCGTCCAATACCCGCTGTCCTCCCGGTTCATACAGAGCCACCCCGGTGTACACGACATGGGTCCTTCCTGCGATCGTCCGCAGCATGCTCCGAGCGTCTTCTGGATTCTCGGGCTTACCCAAGACGACGCCGTCTATGTACACTATGGTGTCGGCGCCCAGAACGAAGTCACCGGGCCACATCCGGGAGACCGTCTCGATCTTCCTGCGGGCCAAGAGTCTCACCTGTTCTTCGGGCCCCATGTCGTCGCCTTTCACCGCCTCACTGGCATGGGACGGCACTACCACCGGAGCAATACCTGCTCCCTCTAAGAGCGCTTTTCTTCTGGGCGACTCGGAAGCCAGTATAAGCCGCAACAATAATCACCGCCCGAAGAGGAGGACGAGGAGAAGCGCCAGAAGGGCGCCGGCCAGATTAAGGCGGAGAGTCAACCCTGCGGTGAAGGTGATAACGTTCAGATCGACCGTGAAAGGAGGTTTCACCCCTACCTCAAACCCTTTCCCAAGGACCGGAGCTACCCCGGACAGGACTTCCCCAAGTATGCTCCCTACAATTGCGCCGGTGGCCAGCGCGAAGAAAACGATCCACAGGCGTGCCCCTCTCTTCATACCCAGCGTCCTCCCAGATTATACCAATATGGTTGCCCGGTCGCCACTTCCTGATTCATCCGTGAACTGTAGGCCCTACCAGCAATTCTATGTGATGCGCAATGCACCCACAAGACCCAATGGCGGTGATTGTCGAAAAAACATCATTGAGGTAGACGGCGAAAAACCGCCGAATGTTCCCAAAAGAACCGCCGCCCAAGCCATTCTCCTGGCCGGGCGGCGTGACGCACGAAGCCGTCTAGTTTTAGGAAGCCGCTACTTCATCTTTCTTGTCGTACGACCTTATCGTCTTCACCGGACACTTGGTGACGCATATACCGCAGTTGTCACAGTTCTCGTAATCGATCTTGGCAAGGGTCCCGCGGTCCATGGAAATCGTCTTCTGAGGACAGGCTCTCACACACGCCTGGCACGCGATGCAGCCTGTCTTGCAGTTCTTGCGCGTGACCGGCCCCTTGTCATACGACCTGCACAAAATGTGTACCTTCTTCGAGACCGGGACCATGTCAATGATCCCTCTGGGGCAAGCTCTGGCGCAAGCCCCGCATCCGGTGCACTTGTCTCTATCGACGACGGGGATCCCGTCTTCGCCCATGACGATGGCGTCGAAAACACATGCCTTAACGCAAGAGCCAAGTCCCAGACAGCTGTACGAACACTTCTTGGTCCCGCCCAAAGCGTTTAGGGCACTGCATTCGGTTACGCCGTCATACTCCGCGGTTGCCACGGCATTGTGGCAATTACCCTGGCAGTAGACGACGGCCACCGACGGCTCGACGGCGTCAGCCGCCACCCCCATGATGCCGGCGATCTTCTCGGCCACACCGTTCCCGCCGACGACACACGCATGCACCGGGGCCTTGCCCTCAAGGATGGCTTCAGCCAGGGCGGCACAGCCCGGAAACCCGCAACCCCCACAATTTGCCCCCGGGAGGACCGAGATGATCTCGTCCACTCGTGGATCTGTCTCCACCTTGAACTTCTGGGCAGCCACAGCCAAAAGCACTCCGATGGCCAAACCGGACAGCCCCAACGATACGATCGCGCTTACCATCCCGTCTCCCCCCTAATTGAGCACCGTCTTGAAGAGTCCCGAAAAGCCCAGGAACGCCAGGGACATGAGGCCCGTCGAAATGAGAGCCAGCGGGAAACCCTTAAGCGCTGCGGGGATGTTCATGAACTTCCACCGCTCGCGGATCCCGGCAAAAATCACGATAGCCAGACTCCAGCCCAAGGCCCCTGCGAGACCATTCACCGTACCCCATAGAACACCGTAGTCGTTCTTTACGTTGAGCATGGCGACTCCCAACACAGCACAGTTGGTCGTTATGAGAGGCAAGTAGATTCCCAGTGCCTTGTACAATGAAGGCGCGGTCTTCTTCAGGAAGATCTCGACCAACTGCACAAACGCCGCGATGACCAATATATAAGCGATGGTCCGGAGGTACTCGAGACCGAAAGGTACCAAGATGAACTGCTCAAACAGGGCGGCCACAGTGGAAGCGAACGTCATCACGAATATGACGGCTCCCGACATGCCGATGGCGGTCTCAAACTGCTCTGAGAGCCCGACAAAGGCGCACAGGCCGAGGTACTGCATGAATATGAAGTTGGAGGTTAGCACTCCGGCCAACATTATCGAAATGAACTTCATCTATATCCCTCCGTGAAGTCCCGAAACGCCTGCATCAAGCCTCAACCTTCGCTTTCTTGGATGCGGAACGCTGGACCAGGATATTCAAGACCGCCATCAGAATGCCTAGAGTAACGAATCCTCCAGGCGGCGTAAGCATTACCGCCATGGGCTCAAATAGGGGCTTGGGCGGAAACACCATCGAACCTACAGTCACGGTCCCGGTGCCCAGAAACTCCCTGATGGCTCCAATAAGCATCAGATCGAGCATGAAGCCGGTACCTATGCCTAGGCCGTCGAAGGCCGAGCGGATAACCGAGTTCCTGTAAGCGAAAGCTTCGGCCCTCGCGATGATGATACAGTTCACTACTATGAGCGGAACGAAGATACCCAGTACCCTATACATGTCCGGGAGGTAAGCGTTCATCACCAGTTCGACGATTACCACCGGGGCGGCAATCAGGATGACAAAGACGGGTATCCGTATCTCATCGGGTGTGACTTTCCTCAAAACCGACACAAAAACGTTTGAGAAGGTCAGGACGAATATGACTGCCAGCCCCATCCAGAAGCCGTTCACCATCGAAGTGGTAACGGCCAGGGTCGGACACATCCCGATGACCATCCTAAACGTAGCATTCTCCTCTATCAAACCCTTGGTGAATTCACCAATGAGAGATCTGTTGCTCAAGAAAGCTCACCTCCCGCCCTATTTGCCCTACGTCTCGCCTCGACGTCGTGCGCATACCCGTAGTACCTTGGAACCACAAACCGGTCTATCAGTGGCGTCGCCAAATTCATGAGTAGGATGGCGTAAGTCACGCCTTCCGGATAGTCACCCCAGTACCTTATGAGCAAAGTGATGAGCCCTACGCCTATGCCCATGTACAAGCGCCCCTTGGGCGTCACCGGCGACGTCACGTAATCGGTAGCCATAAAGAACGCGCCTAAGAGCGCACCTCCCAACAAGATGCCCGTAACCGGATCACCTTGGAACAGAGCGCCGGGCTTTCCGAAAATGAAGATGCCAAGTCCGAGAGTGCCGAGAAACCCGACGGGGATCCGATAGTCTATTACTCCGCGGGCGATCAGATACGCCCCGCCCAGGAGGATAGCAATGGCGCTTGTCTCTCCTAGGGATCCCAACCGGTTTCCTATGAGAAGGTCGGTCAACGAACCCACTGACTGCCCACCTCTGAACGCGTAGAGAGGAGTGGCCCCCGTCACCGCGTCGAAAGTACGCGGGTTCAGCCAATCGCTCGTCATGTGAAGCGGCCATGCCGCCATGACGAAAGCCCTCCCGGCCAAAGCAGGGTTCACGAAGTTCGTCCCCAGACCGCCGAATATCTGCTTGGCTATAACTATGGCGAAAGCCGACCCCACTATGGGGACATACAACGGCACCGCCGGAGGCAGCGACAAGCCCAGGAGAAGCCCTGTCACAAGAGCCGAGCCATCGCCCTTGGGACCGACGGTCACCGGCCGCTTGGTTGCCTTCTCATACAAGTACTCTGCCAGTACCGCCGATACGGCCGACGCCAGGAGCACCGTAAGCGCCTTCATGCCGAAAAAAACCACAGCCGCCACCGAGGCCGGGACCAGAGCGATGACGACATCCAGCATGATGCCTCTGACGGTCCGCGGCGCCTTCACGTGCGGCGATGATGTAATCAAAAGTCTGTCTGCCATGCCTTACCCTCCGTCTCCCTCTGAAGTCCCGTTAGTTTGTCCTAGCGGCGCGTCGCTTGGCCGCTATGTGGGCCTTGGCCAACCTAATTGACTGCGTGAGGGGTCTTTTTGCCGGACATACGTAAGAACAGGCACCGCACTCGCAGCAGTCCATGACCCGCATCTTCTCAGCGTCTTCCATGAACCCGTTCTCGGCGTAAGCCGCCATCCATACCGGCAAGAGCCTCATGGGGCAGGCCTCCACGCACATCCCACACCTAATGCAAGGCTGAACCGGTTCGGTCCTCACGTCTTCCGCGGGGAAGACCAAGACTCCCGAAGTCCCCTTGACAATCGAGACATCAGTATTTGGAACGGAAACACCCATCATAGGCCCGCCCAGGATGACTTTTCCGGGCCGGGACACAAATCCGCCGGCTATCTCAATAAGGTACGATACTGGAGTACCGATAAGCGCCTTCAGATTCGCGGGCTTGGCAACGCCCTCTCCGGTCACAGAGACAACTCGTTCAACCAAAGGAAGCCCTGTCTTGAGCGCGGTCGCCAGCGCGTGAGCCGTGCCCACGTTGGACACGATAACCCCCACATCCAGCGGAAGACCGGGAGGGGGAGGCACTTCTCGACCCAAAACCGTCTCGATGAGCTGTTTCTCGCCGCCCCTTGGATAGCGGTGAGATAGCACCGCGACATCAAGCTCAGAATATGGCGCTGCGGCTTGTTCCATGGCTCTAATGGCTTCCGGCTTGTTGTCCTCTATGCAGATAATGCCTTTGTCGACGCCTGCCGCCTTCATGAGGGCCCTGAAGCCGAACACCACATCGCCGGCGAACTCCTCCATGAGCCTCTGGTCTGCCGTCAGGTAAGGCTCACACTCGACCCCGTTAAGTAGGTAAGTGTCTATGGTTTTGCCCGGAGGCGGCGCCAGCTTCACAGCAGTGGGAAATGCCGCCCCGCCCAGGCCGACCAGCCCGGCTTCTCTTGTTACTTCTTGAATTTTCTCCTTACTTATCCCGCCAAGGTCGCTTCCAACCGGCACGACATCCTCATAGAGGACGTGCTCGCCGTCAGGCTCAATCACTATGGCCTCTACCATACGTCCAAGTGCAGGCTGGTACCGGGCCTCAATGGCCTTCACCTTACCTGATGTTGGCGCATGCAACCCGGCGCTTACCACTCCTTGAGCTTCGGCGATCTTCTGCCCGCGCTTTACCTGGTCGCCCACATTGACCAAAGACTTTGACGGCGCCCCGATGTGCTGAGACAGGTAAAGCGTCAGCTCACTTGGGATTCCTGCTTCTTCAATAGGGACATGCCCGGAAATCTCTTTTCTGTCCGGCACTTGTATGCCGCCCGAACCATGTCTGGCCTTGACCACCGCTCCCACCTCAATCCCGAGAATTGCGCAAAAGGTTTGCCACTATCGCAATTGCCTAGCATACAGAGATAATTCTAGTCCTCCATATCACTATCCGTCAAACCGTATTACCGGGAACATAATAGTACGGGGGACACAATACGGGGAATTGTGACACTGACACAACTACAATGGGCCTTCGTTCATACGCTCTTTCTCTTCATCTTGGGCATTATGCCGAGTTCGGCTCGATATTTGGAGACCGTCCGCCGCGCCACTCGCATGCCCCGTTTCTCCAACTCACGGCATATCTCCTGGTCGCCCAGGGGGTTCATGCTGTCCTCAGCTTTGACTATCTCGGCTATGGCCGCCTTCACCGTATCCTGGGACAAAGCCGTCCTAGACTTTCTGACTCTGGGACTGAAAAACGTCTTGCACGGGAGCACACCGTACGTTGTGTCTACGTACTTATTGGCTACTGCCCGGCTGACGGTTGACTCGTGTACGCCGATCTCCTCGGATATGTCCTTCAAGGTAAGCGGTTCGAGGCAGCCCGGACCTTCGACAAAAAAGGACTTCTGACGAGCGATGATGGCTTCCATCACCCGGATGAGAGTGGTCTTTCTCTGCTCAATGCACTTCATGAGGTTCTGAGCCCTCTTGATCTCGTGCCGGAGATATGACCTCGCTTCTTTATCTCCCCGTCTGGCCAGCTCGCGATAGTACCTATTCCAACGGATCCTCGGTATGGCCCTGTCGTTCATCTCCACTCGGAGGTCGCCCCCGACTCTCCGGACCGCAACTTCGGGGACAATGTAAGCGATGGGAAACGGGGAGAAAGCGGCGCCGGGCTTCGGGTCAAGTTTCAGGATGAAGTTCTTGGCTGACAGTACCTCCGAAACCGTCACACCCTGCTCTTTAGCTATTCTCTTGTACCGCCCTGCTGCCAGGTCCTCAAGGTGGCCGTCAATGAGCTTGATCTCCAAACCGGTCTTTCCCATGGCCTTGGCCTGAAGTGACAAGCACTCCCTTAGGTCGGCGGCTCCGACACCCGGCGGGTCAAGGGACTGAACCACCCTGAGCGCTCTCTCCACCGTCTCCTTGCTCTGTCCGGAAAGCCGAGAGATCTCGCCGGGCTCTGCCCGGAGATACCCGTTGTCGTCCAGACTGCCGATTATGGCCGCCACCGCCGCCTTCTCGCCGCTTGACATCGGAATGACTCCCACTTGCGCTGTCAGGTAGTCCCGGAGGGATACGGCAACTCTGGAGGTAGAAGGTTCATAGACACGATTGACTGCAGGATCGGTGTTCCTCGATAGGTCCTGCACCGGTTCGGCTGAATCAAGGAAGTAAGAGAGCAGTTCATCGTCAATGCCGTCTTCCTCGGTAGAGAGACTCTCTTCGGTGTAGTCGTCCTCGAGCTCAATGAGGGGGTTCTCCTGGACTTGCTCCAGGATGAGGTCACGAAGATCCACGGCGCTCATCTGAAGGACCATAAGCGCCTGCTTCATCTCGGGTGTAAGGCTGAGTCGCTGAGATTGAACAAGCTCCAGCCCATAACCTGTTTTCATCGTGTCCCCCCCAAGATGATCTATTAGCCGGAACTCCCTCAATTGCCTTCCGGCGCATTATTCCAATCCGATCTTCTTGGTGGAGACATCCACCCGCTCCAGGTATATCCCGGTGAGAAACTCAATCTTGTCTTTGAGGCGCCGCTGGGCGGCGGCCATCACCTCGAAGACCTTTACCCCGCGCTCCAAGACGAGTTCGACATCAAGGATCGTCCCGTCACTCACTGTAAGCACCAGTGTCTTGATGACTCGCTTGACTCCCGGCACCTCCAGGGTTACGCGCTGAGCGATCTGCATTACGACCGAATCGTAGATGTAAAATCTGCCGAAATAGCTGTAGGTAGGCCTGACAACCGAACGCTCGGAAAGAGAGTGCCGCTCTCTCGACCTCGTAAAGACCCGGATCGGGTCCACCAGGTAACCGGAAAACGTCTTCTTGACCTCAAAGACGGGGACCGGTATCACGTGCTTTCCTTCACGCTTCCTGTGCCACAGGGCACGGTCAATCTGCTCTACGCTGGCGAAATCCGTAATGTGCAGATACTCTATTGGTTGTGAAAGGCCGAGCCTCGAGATGATACGGTCTGCCATGGTCTGAGACGTGCCCAGGACAAGGATCCGTCTAGGCGCGATGGACAAGATGCCTTCCCTAACCTCAAGGGCATGCCCAGGAGCAGAAAAAATGGCTCTCCTTATGGCGGCTGTCCTTGTCTCCTCTCGTTTTGCGGACCGGCCTGCCACGATGCGGGAACCTGAGATCAGGAGACCATCATCAATGATGGCGTCGCAAGACTTCTCTTGGGCTATTGCCATGGCATGATGAGACTTGCCCGTTCCGCTGGGCCCAACAAGCGCAATGACCTCGATGGACTGGAGATCGCCCCCGGCCTTTACTTCTTCTTTTTCCGGAAAAACCACGAAAAGCCACCTTTCTTCTCGGTCGTCTTCGGCTCCGTGGCCTCGGGACGGGGAGGCGGAGGCGCCCCTTCTTCACCGGTGAGACTCCCCACCAGACGGGCCGCCTTTCTCTGGTCTTCAGTTGTAGCCCCGTTCATCGCCGCCTCAGTGAGCTGGGGCCAGAGCGCCTTCCTTATGAAAGAAGCGTTGGAGAGGGCGAAGTTGGGGTCCAGTTCCATTGCCCGGCGCCAGCGCTCGACGCCTTCTTTAGCTTGCCCCCGGGCCAGCAGTATGGATCCGTAGAGAAGCTCGACGCTGGACCTGAGTTCTTTATCAGGACCTGCGGCCAGGCTCTCCGCGGCGTCCAGTTTCTCGGTGAGCCGGGTGACGAACTCTCCGGCCTTGTCATACTGACCGTTCCGGAAATATAGATCGCCCAGAGCCAGATACGGTTCGTGCAGGGCGGGGGTGACACGATAAGCGTCAAGCCACTTGGCTATGGCGCCTTCCAGGTCGCCCGCCATGGTGCACGCCGTTGCGTAGTTCTTGTATGCCGGAAGATAGGTTGGGTCTATGTCTATACACTTTTGCCACATAGACTTGGCTTCGTCGGACCTTCCCTTCTGAAACAAGCCAAGGCCGAGATTGTACAAGACAAACAAGGCGTCGGGCTTGATCTGGAGCGCCTTCTCCCATACCTCCAGCGCCTTGTCGAGTTGGTTGGAAGTCGCGTACACCTCGCCGAGGGCGTTCATGGTGACTACGTTCTCGGGCTCAAGCTCATTGGCCTTTTCCAGCGCCGTGGCAGCCTTGGCGTGATCACCTGTGGCCAG
Organism: Candidatus Fermentithermobacillaceae bacterium; assembly: GCA_012841375.1. GTDB lineage: Bacteria > Bacillota > Sulfobacillia > Fermentithermobacillales > Fermentithermobacillaceae > UBA3951. Next base: position 50,217 of record DUUV01000081.1, on the reverse strand, counting down.
ATAGCAGATGCCCAGGTTGAAGTGAAGCCCGGCATTGTCGGAACCAAGGCGAACGGCCCTCGAAAGATAGGATATGGCTTCGGAATGCTTTCCCATGTCGGTGTAGATTGCGCCCAGGTTGTGTAGGGCCTGAAGGTTCGAAGGGTCCAGTTCCAAGACTCTCTGCCATTGTTTCTCTGAGTCTGCGGGCCTGCCTACTGCTATGTAGAGCTCTCCAAGTTGCGCGTGGGCCAACGCGTTTCCAGGCGAAGCCGCCACTGCCTTTTCAGATTCTTTAAGGGCTCCTTCGATGTTTCCTCGGAGTGCAAGTATTTTGCCTAAGAAGTAGTGAGATGGACCGTGTCGGGCGTTTATGCGCACCGCTTTCTCGAAAGACTCTTGAGCCTTGTCAAGGTCTCCTTGGTCGGCGGCAAGTATTCCCATATAGTAAAGGGCGTCGACGTTCCGCTTGTCTATGGCCAGGATGTCCTCGAGACTCTTTTGGGCGTCTTCAGTGCGGCCCTTCTTCATATACGACAACGAAAGCTGCAACCGCAAAGGGATGTCCTTGGGTCTCAACGCTACTTCCCGCTCCAGGTTTGAGATGATCTCGTCAAGTGCTTTCTCGTTTGTTCCCACGCCGCATCCCCCACTTCTTGTTGCGTTCGTATCTTCTATCCGGAACTATATATTACCTCCACGGATGAAATCATTGACAGGGTCCAAGAATCTTGACGGGAACTAATCCTACCATAATAATAGGATTAGACGAGTCCGGGGAGGGTAGACAATGCCGTTCAGGCTGTCCACAAGAGGACATTACGCCGTACTTATTATGTACGAACTTGCGAGATCCGGCGAATCTTTTTCTTCCCTCCAAGACATTTCCGCCTCTCAAAGGCTGTCCCAACGCTATCTTGAGCAGATCGTGAGGCCTCTAAGACAAGCGGGCCTTGTCCAAGGAAAGAGAGGGTTTGGCGGGGGCTACGTGCTTGCCAGAGAGGCTTCTGCAATAACCGTCGGCGAGATCGTGAGGGCGGTTGAGGGACCCGTTGTACCGGTCGAGTGCGTAGCCGACGGCTCGACACCCGAAAGATGTCCCGACGACTGCAAGGCCAAGTCCGTCTGGCAGAAGGTCGGAGAAGCCATAGACAATGTCCTGGACTCCATTACGCTGGAAGATCTAGTCCGAGATGATATTGAACAGCCCGCATCCTCGAAAGGAGGCCAGTTCTGTGACAAGTGACTATAACCACCCTGCCCGCAGGGTTTACCTTGACAACTCCTCGACGACTCCCGTCAGGGCCGAAGTGCTTTCTGTAATGCTGCCATTCTTCGCGCAAGCCTTTGGCAACGCGTCCAGCATCCATAGGTGGGGGAAAGAGGCGCGGGTAGGCGTAGAGACGGCTCGGGAGAAGGTCGCCTACTTGCTTGGGGCTGAGCCTTCGGAGATCGTCTTCACCTCAGGCGGCACCGAGGCAGACAACCTTGCCTTGAGGAGCACTGCGCGCCTCCTTAAGTCGAAGGGAAATCACATTATTACAACCGCCGTAGAACACCATGCCGTCCTCCACACGTGCCAGTCCCTGGAGAAAGAGGGATTCGAGGTAACCTACCTGCCCGTCGACGAGTACGGGATGGTCGGAGTTGAAAGCGTTGCCGGGGCGATTCGTCCCGGAACCATATTGATATCGGTCATACATGGCCAGAATGAGGTAGGGACCATACAGCCCATTGAGGAAATCGGCCGGCTCGCCAAAGAAAAGGGGATCCTGCTGCACACCGACGCGGTCCAAAGCGCGGGGAAGGTCCCGCTCAAAGTCCGGGACCTCAACGTGGACCTATTGTCTATCTCCAGCCACAAATTGTATGGCCCTAAAGGAATAGGCGCCCTCTATGTGAGGAAGAGCGTCAAGATCGCCCCGCAGATAACCGGCGGGGCCCACGAGCGTGGCCGCAGGGCGGGCACGGAAAACGTTGCCGGCATCGTCGGCTTCGGTGAGGCGTGCTATCTGGCCGAACGGGAACTCCCCGAGGAATCCCTAAGGCTGACTTCCCTTCGCGACCGGCTCATCAAGGGCATTCTGGATAAGATACCCGATACGGTCCTGAATGGCCATCCTTCACGGCGCCTGCCCCACAACGTAAACGTCAGCATCAAGTACGTAGAGGGTGAGTCCATCCTCCTCAACCTAGACCTTATGGGGATCGGCGCCTCTTCCGGTTCGGCATGCACTTCAGGTTCCCTGGAGCCGTCTCACGTCCTTCTGGCCATGGGATTGCCTCATGAAGTCGCCCACGGTTCCCTCCGAATGACTTTGGGCCGGATGAACACCGCCGAGGATATTGACTACGTGCTCGAGGTCTTGCCGCCGATTGTCTCAAGGCTCCGGGAGATGTCGGCTTTCAGTTCGCTCAGAGACTCAAGAGCCTGTGAGGAGGGGCACGGCAATGTACAATGACAAAGTCATGGACCACTTCTTCAATCCGCGGAATGTGGGTGAGATGGAGAACCCCGATGGAGTCGGGCAAGTGGGAAACCCCGTCTGCGGAGATGTAATGAGAGTGCAGATCAGGGTGAAGGACAACCGGATCGAAGACGTCAAGTTCAAGACTTTCGGTTGCGGAGCGGCAATCGCCACCAGCTCCATGGTCACGGAAATGGTTAAGGGACTCACCCTGGACGAGGCCATGGAGGTGTCCAACAAGGCGGTGGCGGAAGCCTTGGGAGGACTGCCGCCGCAGAAGATGCATTGCTCCAACCTGGCGGCCGACGCTATTCACGAAGCCATCAAAGACTACCGGTCCAAGACTGCCGTCTCCCACTAAGCTTTTTCCCTAAGTTGACTCGGGGCCCCTGAGAAATTCCGGGGCCTTTCCCTTCGATAAATGCTCCTTTCGTGTCGATGTATGTCAAGAACGCATGAGTCTTGGGGAACCAAAGTAGAGGAAAAGCGTTCTAATAGTAGAAATGAGTGCTTAGCAAGGGAAAACCGGGGTGACCAGGGTGAGAGCAAGAAACGTGTTGAAATGCGCCGCTTGGGCGCTGGCATTGTCGATACTCTTAGCAAGCCTTCCTCTCTACCCGTTCCCCGAAGCCCACGCCGCGCCGGTACCGTCCAAGTTGGAAGGGTTCAGCGCGACAGTAGTGGGAGACGTCTGCAACATACGGTCAGGACCTGACACTACATACAGCGTAATCGGCTCGGTGACCATGGGTACGACGCTGGAAGTTCTGGCTTACGAGAACAACTGGGCAAAGGTAAGAACTGGAAGCCTGACGGGGTTCATCGCCGGATGGCTCATCGACGTTGACCTCGGTTCCAGAGGTGTGTCGGCCAGGGTGACCGCTACCGATGTCAACGTGCGGGAGGGTCCCGGAACCGACTACCGGGTGAAATCGATGACGGGCAAAGACAAGGTATACCCGGCGGAAGTAAAACGAGGTGCTTGGGTAAGGGTTACCCTGACCGCCGGAGGCTCTACGGGTTGGATATCGGAAGGCCTCTTGCGACTTGAGTTCGCTGAGCCGCCGCCACCTCCAAGCGATTCTCCCGGTACAGCGTCACCAAGCGTCCCTGTCCAAGGCGACTTGGTGGTCTTTCCGGTCCGTGACACCCTCACCATCTACGCTAACGCGATCGCGGGCTCGGCCGTTGTTGCCCGGCTGACAAGAGGCCAATCGGCACGGGTAATGGGCGCCGAGGGGGGTTACCTGATGGTCGAGACGTCGGGTGGCCTCAGAGGATGGGTGTACGGCCCCGATTCCAAGGTGGTTTCTCCTTCTGATTCGGGCTTACAGTTCATCGTTTCGCAAAACTCCTGGACTGTTGGCAAATATCCCGTGTCCACAGTGACTGCGACAGATGTCAACTTCCGCGGTGGGCCGGGGACAAGCTATCCCGTAATCGGGTCACTCGATAAGGGAGACACCCTCTGGGTCTTGGACACCTCGGGTGACTGGAAACAGGTGGTATCCCCAAAAGGGCAGACCGGATGGGTTGCCGGGTGGCTCACTTCTTCCACAACTCAAGGCTCAGGCACTCTATTTACCGTATCGGCCCGCGCCAACGGAGGGGATAGGACCCTGACCATCACCGGTCCTTTTGAGAGCGCCGTGGTCATCCCGTCACCTGACAAGCGATCGGTTATAGTCAGCACGTCCACTTTCTTTAACACGTCTCTGGAGCTTCCGGTGAACGCTTTTGAGTTCGATTCGGTCAAGGTTGCCACCAGCGACGTCACCGTGAGGTTTCGGGAGAAAGCTAACTACGACATCGTGGAAATCGCCCCGGGGAGAGTAGAGCTCAGGTTTACCCCCGTAGTCACTTCACTTGACGTCCGGTCATCGGGAAACACCGACATCCTCACTATCGAGACCGTAGGCTACGCTTGGGCCGACGTCAAGCGTGAGGGCAACTTGGTCACGCTGTTCCTGCCGGGAGCGTCTCTAGCCAATGAAGTACCCTCATGCAGCGGAAGGTCGGTCAAGAACGTGACTGTTTCACCGCGCGACGGAGGCGTTGACGTAGCGGTCTTGACAACAGGACCGTTGGCATACCAGATAAAGCATACGGCAAACTCAATTCAGGCGACGTTCGGAGTATCCGGCCTTGTAGGCAAAAAGATTGTCGTCGACCCCGGTCACGAGGCAAATGATCCGGGCGCGATCGGTCCTACCGGGCTTGCCGAGAGGAACGTCAACTGGGAGATGGCGGCGAGGCTGGTCGAACTCCTTAAGCAAGCAGGAGCCACGGCGATACTCACCCGCCAGAGCCTCTATGCCACATCGGAAGGGCCGCCCGGTTTTGCCCCCATACCCGGACAGTACTCCCACTCCCTCTCGGAGAGAGCCGCATGGTCTCAAGGGGCAGACCTGTTCATCTCGATTCACAACAACTGGAACTACAACAGATCCATAGCAGGCACCACGCTGTACGTGTGCGATAAGAACCCAAACGCGGCCGAGTCCAGGAGATTTGCCTCCTTGGCCTTGTCTGAGCTGACTCTAGCCCTCGGCACCCGGGACATGGGCGTAAGGGACTCAAACTTCCACGTGTGCCGGGAATCCATGTCGCCGGCGGTGCTTGTAGAGGTCATGTTCCTCTCGAATCCGGTTGAAGAGTCTTACCTTCGCCAGGCCCAGACTTGGGACAAGACTGCCCAAAGCCTATACAGGGCGGTTCAAAGGTTCTTCGGGACAGGCACCTCCATCTCCGTGCCGGGCATCTGACAAGGGTGCCCGCGCGACCTAAGGAGACTTCTCGGGAGACGGGAACATCTCAGGTAGAGTGACAAACCGGTAGCCTTGGCCTGTCAAGAGATCTATTATGTCACCGACTGCCAGCACCGACCCTGACAGGTCCTCACCGGGGCCTCCGGCAGAGTGCTGCAGGATCACCGAACCGGGCTCCACATATCCCTTAATGTTCCGCATTACCTCTGCCCTAGACAAGCCCCGCCAGTCCAGCGAGTCTATGGACCACATGGCCACCCTGTAACCCAAGTCTCTGGCCTGCTCAACGAGGGAGGGTTCCGCGGCTCCATAAGGGGGGCGGAAAAACCCGTTGTCCCCTATCCCCAGACGGGCCATGGCTTCCCGGCACTTTTCCAGTTCCTGCGGGAGCTCGGGTGAAGCAGCCACGAGCTTAGGGTGGGAATAGGTGTGATTGCCGATGGAATGACCTTCATCCAAGATCCTCTTGGCGACCTCCGGGTTCTCGTCGATCCTGCTCCCTAGGAGAAAGAAGGTCGCCCGAACACCCTTCTCCCTCAAGATGTCGAGCACTTGCGGTGTGTACACCTCATCGGGACCGTCGTCGAATGTGAGGGCGACGATCTTCTCAGGTCCTTTATAAGCCCTGAGCACCAGACCGGGATAGAGCTTCTCGAGATCGCTCTCGCCGATCGCCCGGTTATCCTTCTCGTTACCACCTTTCAAAGGTGTCGGGTCCAACGGACCGGAACCGCGCAGTTCCGGACTAGCCCTGTAAGCAAGAACAACCAGGACCAGCACGACCGCCAGTCCTGTTATATAGGGTACGGCCTTTCTCACCAAGACACCCCCGACATATTGTGCGCCGGGGGTGTCTGTTTCACCCATTCACCTAGAACATGGTGCTCCCGGTGAACGAGAAGTCCTGTATTTTCACGCACGGGAGAACCGAATCAAAAGTGCTCCACCAGTCCCTGGTTATCCTCGCCGTCTTGGATATGGCTTCGATCCGGCTAAACGCTTCGATCATTGACTCAGTGAAGCGTAGGTTCTTCACCCTTGCCGCTATCCGGCCGTCTTCAATGAGGAAGGTTCCATCCCTCGTCGTTCCTGTCGCCACCACATTCATGGGCTCCGGACAGTGAGTGTAGTGGAACCGCGTCACCAGGAGTCCGCGTTTGGTCGAACGCACCATCTGGTCTCGCGTGGAATCGCCCGGTTTGAGAAACATGTGGGAAGGCCGGGGGCCAAACCTGGCGCCGCGCCTCGCCGCAGCATGTCCCGTAGACTTGACGCCGTCCTTGGCCGCGGTCCGGGAGTCGTAGACAACCCCCTTGGCCACGCCGTCCTCGATGAACACCACCTTTTTCTTGGGCATCCCCTCTTCGTCGAAGGGAACCGCCAAGGAAGCAGGGTCGAGACCGTCATCCCAGATAGTCACGTTGTCTCCCATGACCTTCTCGCCCATGCGCCGTGCCATGAAACTGCGTCCTTGCTGCTTGGCATCGGCTCCAAAGGCGAGCATCCCGAGAAACCGGATAAGGTCGGCCAGGGCGTATTCCTCAAAGATCGTGTCGTAGCGGCCCGGGGGCAGGTCTATGGCCTCGGGATACATCGTGGCCCGCGCCAAAGCCTCTTCGGCCACAGACCCGGCGTCTATTTCCCTAACGTCTCTGGTCAGCCTGTCGGCGTACCCAGTGTTGTCTCCGTTTTGGATGATTGTCCTGAAGAAGGCCTCGGTTGAGACATTGTAGGCCCTCACGCCCGTGCTTGAGGCGACGGCCAGTTCGGTGACTACCGATGAGTACGTACCGGAGGCCTGAAGCCCCTTGGCCTTTGCCGCTCCGATGACGACCGCGCAGGCCTCGGCCCTGTCTCTCGGCTTCAGGTTTGCGGTAGCCGGTACGTAACCGTTCACTGCTCCAATAGGCTCAGGTTTGGGAAGGCCCGGAAAATCCTCTTCCTCCCCCGAAACCTCCATGTTCTCTTGAGCCGACTGAACGGCCCACCTCAACGAACCGTCATCGAGCAAGTTGGTCGTGGCGATTCCGGTGCTCTTTCCCTTTACAACCCGGACGGTGAGGGTCTCGTTGTGACGTCTCAGGTTCTGGTGAATGTGGTTGTCGTAGTACCTGGTAAGGCTCAAGTCAGAAGCGGTAAGGGTCACCGAAGCCTCCGAATTCTTGCAGAAGGAAAGGACCTTCTCCAATACCTTCAACGCGTCGTCCTTGCCTATCACGCTCCAACACCTGCCTTCACCTTCCGGAACCGTGCAGGCGCGGCGCCGTGACCCACATTGATCACTTGAACCGGTTCACCTTTGGCGCAGCCGGGGGTACCCCAGATACGCCACTCGTCCTCCCCGGCCACCGCGTCGCAGGAATTCCAGAACTCAGGCGTCATCCCGGTATAAGCCGGATTCTTGAGCATTCTCCCAAGAGATCCGTCCTTGATCTCATAGGCGATCTCCTGGCCAAAGTGGAAATTGAGCCTCTTGTCGTCAAGACTCCAGCTCTTTGGAGTATCAACGAAGATGCCTTCTTTGGTGTCTTTGATGATCTCGTCCAGAGTCCAGTCGCCCGGTTCCAGGTTGATGTTGGTCATCCTGATGAGGGGGATGTTTTCCCAACCGACGGCCCTCATGGTCCCGTTGGACTCTTGATCAAAGAGTGGAGCGAGCTCGCGGGAAGTCAGGTAGTCGGTGAAGATACCCTCTCTCACAATCTCCGCCCGCCTGGCTTCGATGCCCTCATCGTCATAGCCGAAGCTCCCCAATCCACCGGGGGCCGTCGCATCCGCAACTATGTTCACGCACGGAGAACCGTAGCGGAAACTGCCTTTCTTGTCTGGGGTCAGAAAAGACGTGCCGGCAAAGGTGGCTTCCTGTCCGACGACCCGGTCCAGTTCGATAGGGTGCCCACAAGACTCGTGAATCTGAAGGGCGACCATCGACCCTCCCATGACCACATCGGTGACACCCTGAGGGCACGCAGGTGCCTTCAACAGACTGACTGCTTCACCGGCAAGCGTCTCTGCTTTGGTCTTTAGGTCCAGGCTTTCCACAAACTCAAAGCCGCCCCCCGCGTAGTCGGCGAAAGAGCGCGATTGCACTCCTCCGTCGCCCCGGGCCATAACCGATACCGAGCCGCCCGAATGAACTATCGTCTGTTCTACCTGCCTCCCATCGGTCGACATGAATTCCTTCTCTTCTCGGTAGCTCATGATGGAAGCCGTGGCCCGAAAAACGCCCGGGACCTTCTTGGCGGACTCTATCACATCCGTGAGGAACTCGATCTTGTCCTCAGGTTTCACTCCGAGAGGGTCGACCTTGCACGGCGTGTGCCACCTGGCTCTCTTGGGGTTCAAAGGTTCCAACGACACCCCGTCGCCCTTCTTGCATAGGGCCGAAGCGTAAGCTATCTTCACAGCCTCATCCGCGGTCTTCTCCAGGCTCCTGGGATCCAGGTACGGCGTGGCCGAGAAACCCCATGCCCCGTCCACCAGTACGCGAAGACCCAACCCGACGCTCTTCGAGACCGAGAGCTGGGGCGCTCCGTCCGTGCTCACCGAGACAGGCTGCTGGGTTATGGAAACATACCGGGCGTCGGCATACTCGGCGCCTAGTTTTTGCGCAAGCCCCAGTATCCGGTTGAGCTCCGTCAGCAACTACGGCTCCCTCCCATGTGTTTCTCTAGAACTCAAGTGTGCTTTCACAGAGGGCTTTCGCCAGCTGGACACACGCTTCCACATCGCCCATGTCAACCATCTCGCAAGGGCTGTGGATGTACCGGCAGGGGATTGAGATGCACCCGGCGGGGATGCCCGACTTGGTCATCTGGATGGCCGCCGAATCGGTGCCTCCCGCCTCGAGCACTTCCATCTGGTACTTGATCCCCTTCTCCTTGGCGACCTTGACCATGTAGTTCTTGAGGGCAGGATGGCAGATCAGGCTGGAGTCTTTCACCTTGATGGCCGCTCCGTTTCCAAGAGAGACATCCATGGTCCTGGACTTGGGAGTGTCGCCGGTCCTTGTGACGTCCAGAGCGATGCCCACATCGGGAGAGATACCGTAGGCAGCCGCCCGGGCTCCCCGGAGGCCCACCTCTTCCTGTGTGGCAAAAACCGCGTAGATGTCGTTGGCCGTATTCTCAAGCCTCTTGAGCACCTCAATGATGATGGCGCAGGCAACCCGGTCATCCATAGCTTTGGCGATGACCCTGTCACCCAGGTCAACGAAGGGCTGGTAGAAGGCGCAACTGGTTCCTACGCTCACCTTTCCTTCCGCTTCTTCTTTGTCTTTGGCCCCGATATCGATGAAGAGTTTCTCCAGTTTCAGGTCCTTCGGGTCGTCAACTCTCTCAGACCCGATGACGCCCATGGTGCCGTTTTCGAAATACACCCGCTGGCCAAGGGCAACAAACGGATTTACTCCGCCGATGTTGCCGAAGCGGAGGAACCCCTTGTCGTCTATGTGGGTAACCATGAGCCCTATCTCATCCATGTGTCCGTCGAGGATAATCTTCTTGCCTCCGGTGCCTTTCTTGTGAGCGATGAGGTTCCCCAGAGCGTCAACGGAAATCTCGTCAACATAGGGCTCTACTTCTTTGCGTATTACCTCGCGGACCGAGTCCTCGGCTCCCGACGGCCCAAAAGCCTCAGTGACCTTCTTGATAAGATCCTTCACGGTCTGAAACCTCCTTCAACACTCCTAAGGAATAGGACCAGGATATCCTTGGCGGCCTTCATGTCCGCCAGAGATGCGAGGGCAAATGGGGTATGTATGTACCTGCACGGCACCGAAATCGACGCCACGGGGCACCCCGCCCGTGCCGCTTGAATCGCTCCGGCGTCATTTCCGCCCGACGTCGCCTCCCTGTACTGCACCGGGATGTTGTTCTCTTTGGCCAGCTTCATGATCTGGGCGACCATCGCTCTTGAGGGCAACGAGCCCCTGTCCATAAATGAAATGGCGGCGCCGTGGCCAATCTTGGTGGCGTAAGCGTCCTTATCGGCCAAAGGAATGTCGGCGCAGACGGTCCCCTCAAGGGCTAGACCTAAGTCGGGCGCGACCCGATAGGCCGCAACCCTGGCGCCCCGGGTACCGATCTCCTCCTGGACCGCGAACACGGCATAGAGCCGGATGCCCGTCCAGTCTTCTTTCAGGATGTCGAGAAGTATTGCGCAGCCGATCCTGTCATCCAAAGCTTTAGCCTTCACGATACCGGGAGAAAGCTCCTCAAACTCGGTATCGAACACCGCGTAGTCCCCGATCTTGACCTTCTTCTCAGCGTCTTCCTTGGACTTGGCTCCGATATCGATGAAAAGCTGGTCGACCGGGATAACCGACTCTCGCTCTCTGGGCTGCTGCAGGTGGATGGCTTTTGCCCCGATGACGCCGGGTACCTTGTCCTTTCCGATGAATACGCGTTTGGAGACCATGACCGAAGCCGGGATACCTATGGGGCGGAACCGGAGAAAGCCGTTTTTTTCGATGTGGACGATCATGAACCCAACTTCGTCCATGTGAGCGTCTACCAAGACCTTTGGCCCGGAATCGCCTTTCCTGGCGATGACGTTCCCCAAAACGTCGGTCTCAAAAGGCACTCCCATGGCTTCGAGTTCTTTCATAATGGCGTTCCTTACTTCGGTCTCGCCGCCGGACACGCCTGCGAAAGAGGTCAGTTCTCTCAGTTCCATGATGTCAACTCCTTCACGAAACGGCCGTCGACAGAGGCGATGAAAGCGGCCAGAAGCCGCCCTGCTTTCTCTACGTCACCCACCGACAGGGTCTCCACCGAAGTGTGCATGTACCGGAGGGGGATTGAGACAAGACCGGTGGCGACGCCTTCGGCGCTAATCTGAATACCCCAAGCATCGGTGCCCGTAGCCGCCGGGGCAGGCTCGGGCTGAATGGCAATCCCGAGCTCCTTGGCAGCCTTCTCCAGACCGGCGTAGACCTTGGGATGGATGTTAGCCCCCATAGCCACGGCCGGACCCTTGCCCATGGCGGAGGTACGCCACTCGGGCACTCCGGGAGTCTCGGCATGACAGACATCAATGGCTATCCCGATGTGCGGACGGATGCCGTAGGCCGAGGTAATGGCGCCCTTCAGGCCGATCTCCTCTTGGGTGGTCGCCACCGCGTATACGTCTGCCTGCACTTTATACTTGGTGAGATTGTCGAGGGCGACGAGAATGACGGCGACACCCGCCCGGTCGTCCATGGACTTCCCTGACAGGACGTCTCCCATAAGCTCGGTTACCTGCCGCTTGAAGGTAACCACGTCGCCGACGGTGACCAACTCCCTTACCTCCGCCTCGGGAAGTCCCACGTCGATGGCCAGATCCCACATCTTCACCGCCTTGTCGGTCTCACCCGGGGGTGTAAGGTGTGGGGGCTTGACTCCAATGAGGCCTGTGAGAGGCCGCTTCCCGTAGACGATAACCTCATGGCCCGGCAAGATGCGCGGGTCCACTCCGCCCACCTGCGTGAAACGAAGGAAACCTTTTTCTTCGATCTTGGTTACCATGAGGCCTATTTCGTCCATATGGCCCGCCAACATGATCCTGGGCCGCTCGCCTTCGCCTTGACCCCTCTTCAGGCCGATGACATTCCCGAAAGTGTCGCTGCGAATCTCGTCGACCAGCCCCTTCATAGCCTCTTCGGCCACGGCTTTCTGGTTCATGAACTCGTAGCCTGAGACCCCGTGGGCCATGGACGCCTTCTTGAGGAATTCTTTCGCGCAAAAGCTCAGATCTGACACCTCCAATACAGAAGAACGTTTTCAGGATGCCGTGAACTATTCTTTGGAGTCTCGAAATAGTCCTGCCGTCAGGCTCGGATTTGGAGAATGGTGGTAACCGGCTTCACCCTGCCAGTATTACAGGCACTCCGGTCTCCTGGGAGAAAGCGCGAAAGTGGACTCCCTCCAGATCACGGCCCCAGTTGTCGAAGGCGCGGGCAGGAAGGGTCACTGAGTACGGCTTGTCGCCTCCGCGAAAAGCCCTCCGGTAAGCAGCGAGGAAATCCCTAACCGTGAGGAGACCGGCGACCTGGATGTTGCCTCCAAAGAAGTAAGACCGGACAGTCACGACGCGTGCCTCCAGGCCCCGCCTCTTGAGGGCTGCCTCAATAAGCTTCTTGGCGGGCCTTGACGTGAGCACTACTGCGTCTCGCCCCTTGGACACCCCGGAGGCGCGCTCCCAGTTGAGGTACTCCACAGGGTCTAGGTCCTCGTATGTTATGAACCCCGGAGACGCCCCCCTCTTCTTGGATACCCTGAATTCGATGAGGCCCTCCCGAAAGACGGTGACCACGGGGTTTTCTCTCTCGTAGACTCTCTGGAAGGCATCCTTCCGCGAGAATACGTCTTTGCCGGCGACCTTTACTATGTGATCTCCTGCGAGAAGTCCGGCCCGCGCCGCCGGCGAGTTCGGGAGGACAAATTCAACCCTGGCGTCAAGGTCCATGAGCTCGGGGGGATCGGCGAGCACGGGTATCTTGACACGGGAAGCCAGCCCGGTTGCCATTTCCCGGACTCTATCCCAAGTATCCTTGGGCATAGCCTTATAGAGCGGGTGGCGTGACGAAAACCCCGGCAGGAGCAGCCTCACGGTGGTCGCGCCGGAGTCCTTGAGGAACCTCACAGACCGTTCGATATCCGGATACCCGGTAAGAAACGGGAGCGCCACAATACTGCCGTCAAACTCGACCTTGCCTCTTAGAGAAGCGATCGCGGCGAGAGTTTTCTCCGGATCACGGTCACCCATCACCACCTGCCGCTTCGACACGCTGTTCAGCGATACCGTGAGTCCCACTCGGGCGTCGGAGAGAAAGTCCACCATCTCGCTCGTGAGAAGCATACCGTTGGTCGTCACCTTGATGTCGCGGTCCGGATACGCCTCTCTCACCAACCTCACTATCTCCATGAAATCAGGGTGGCTCAAAGGCTCTCCTTCGTTGATCCTGGTGATCGATTCGCCGATGACGATGGGCCCGGGGGCTGCCTGAAGCCAAGGGAGTGAGTCTTTGATCTCCTCCAGGCTGCGTCTCCCGATATCCAGCACTTCACAGGACGGCGGGTTGTACCTGTTGGAGCAAAAAGCGCAATTTGCGATGCACAGAGAAGTGATGGGCAGGATCCCGCGCTTCATGGCTTGATAGAGAAGGGCCTCGAGGGACGGGGTATCGCTTTTCACTGTTCTACCGCGGCTCAACTAGATAACAACCTTCCTTACCATGAAGTGAGTGGGAGACTTGCCTCTGCGCTCAAGTCCGGTCCCGAGACCTTGTCGGCCATAAGGCGGAAATACCCGGCCGACGCGATCATAGCGCCGTTGTCCGTGCAGTACTCCTTGGGCGGGATGAAGAGAGGAACGCCCATTTCCCTGCTAAGGGCCAAGGCCTCCCGCCTGAGGAGGCTGTTGGCGGCGACCCCGCCCGACAAAGCCAGGGCCCGAGCACCGGTCATCTTGACTACCTCCGGGACGTGATACAGGAGGTCCCTGACAATGGCCTTCCGGAGCCCGGCGGCGATATGGGGGACGCTCTCAGGCGAGGCTCCCCGCTTCCGGTACTCTTGAAGCGCCCGCGTCTTGGTGCCGCTGAAACTGAAGCCGAACCGGTGCCCCGCGATCTTAGGGTGGGTGAACTTCACCTCGTCTTCATCACCAAGGTCGGCTATCTTGTCAAGGTGCGGGCCGCCGGGGAACGGTAATCCCAGTTCCCTGGCCACCTTGTCGAATACCTCTCCCGCGGCGTCGTCAAGCGTCTCCCCCAACACCGAGAACACCCCGTGCTCATGCATTAGGATGAGGTCCGAATGCCCTCCCGACGCCACCAGGTTGAGGAGCGGAAAAGGGGGCGGGTCGTCCCTCAGGAAATTGGCACAGATATGCCCTTCCAGGTGGTGGACTCCCACCAGCGGGACTTCCAACCCGTAGGCCAAGCTCTTGCCGTAGCTTACGCCGACCAGCAGGGAACCTAGGAGGCCCGGGCCGAAAGTCACGGCAACTCCGTCCAGATCCCCGAGAGTAAGAGAAGCTTGCGAAAGACATTCCTCAACTACGGGTATCATCATCTCCATATGTTTGCGGGAAGCTATCTCAGGGACAACGCCTCCGAACTTGGCGTGCAGGTCCACCTGGGATGAAACGATGTTAGAGAGTACCTTGCGTCCGTCCTCCACGACGGCGCAGGAAGTATCATCGCATGAGGTATCGATGCCGAGAATCCTCAAGAAACCACCTCGAAAGTCCTGTCTTGAGAGTGCACCTCATAGAGTACACCTTGGGCCAAGTCTATACCATCCACTTGACTTGATCCGCCCTGGGCTTCTGGGGCCCGAGGTCCTCTTTCCACATGATGAGGGCGTCCTCGTGAGTATCGGTATAATAGCCTTTGCGGATGCCTCGTTCCTCAAAGCCCAGCTTCCTATAGAGGTTCTGCGCAGTGATATTGGAGACCCGTACTTCCAGTGTCATCTTTGTGGCGCCGTGTTCCCGCGCCCTGTCAAACATGGTTTCCAGCATGTAGCGACCGATTCCAAGCCGCCTCCAGTCCGGGTCGACCGCTATGTTTGTTATGTGCGCCTCTTCCAGGATGATCCACATACCGACATAGCCGACAATCGTGTCGCCCTTCTTGGCTACGTAGTAATAAGCATAGCTGTTGTCGGTGACTTCGGAGACAAACGCCCGTCGCGACCACGGAGCCTGGTAAGAACGTGACTCGATCTCGAGGACGCGGTCTAGATCCTTAAGACTCATCGGCTCGATTCTGATGGTGCTCACGTCAAAGTCCACGGCGTTCACTCCGCTCGCCCTTCATTTTTCTTCTGGGACAGCAATACTTCTGCTTGGTGCTTCCGGTAGTAAAGGGGAATAGCCGCTTTGGGCTCTACCGACAAGCCTTCTCTCATCATTCTCGCTGCAAGACGACCTACCATGCCCGGCAAGGGCAGACGTGCCGGTTCGGAGACCGCAGATACTTCCATATCTCTGAGGGAACCGGTATCGGCCCCTGCGACGTGCTCCGCGAACAGCTGAGCCGCGTCTCCTACTACGATGATGGGGGTACTCACGGCTGACGCTACCTGGAGGGCGAATCGCTCCAATGACCTTCCCTCGGGAGGGATCACCTGAACACCCTCTCGTGAGTAGAGAGCGGTCACTGTCTGGGCCTTCGCCCTACCCTGGACTGCGGCCACGTGAAACTCATGGTCTCGCTCCCGGTTCTCTCTTATGGCTTGCTCGACGAGGACCGAAAACGTCGGTACCGGGACTACCCGCTTTCCCCAGGCATGAGAAAGGCCTTGAGCCGTGGCGCAGCCGATCCGAAGGCCGGTGAATGAGCCCGGACCTACCGATACGGCCACTGCGACCAACTGAGAAGGACTTACCTTCGCCTCGCTCAAGACCCGGTCACACATGGGAAGGAGTCTATATGAGTGAACCTTAGGTTTGTCGACGAAACCTTCTGAGAGCACCTCTTCCCCAACCGTCACGGCGGCGCCCATCAGCGATGTCGAAGTCTCAATGGCCAGGATCGTGAACTCGCCGTTCATCATCGTCCTTGTACCTCAAGAAGGAATGACTGCCATACAGGATTTCCCGCTTCCATCAATATGCTTCGTCCCAGGGCTTCATCAGTGACTTCGATACGGACCTCAAGGTCGGGCTGAACCAGTCCTTCCGCTCTCTCGCCCCACTCGATCACCGTAACGTCGTCATCTCCCATCTCAGAAAGGAGTCCCGATTCCAAAGCCTCGGCTCCCGTGAGACGGTACAGGTCCAGGTGCCTTAACTGAAGCCTGCCCCTGTGAATCCTTTCAAGCACGAAACTGGGGCTCTGCACCGGACCTTCAATGCCGAGTCCCTGCGCGATTCCTTGAACCAGAGTAGTCTTACCGGCTCCCAAGGGCCCCTTCAGCAAGATCAACTCTCCGCCGCGACAACGATCGCCTATGGCCTTCCCGATCCTCTTCGTATCAGCCGGTCCCCGGCTTTCAAGGCGGACGACTACCCGAGCGTCATCTGTCACGTCCGATCTCTTCCCACTTTTCTCTGAGACTTCTCATGTCATCCAATAGCTGTCTCTTCTTAACGGCCTCGTCCCTGAGCACTGCCGCGGGATGAAATGTCACCAGGTATTGTACCCCTTCCTTGGTGAACCACTTCCCCCGGTCTCTGGTAACCCTGATCGAAGGATGGATCAGAGTCTGGCTGGCCAGAGCGCCCAGGAGCACGACAATCTTTGGCCTCAGTATCCGCATCTGAGCTTTAAGGTTTGGTAGGCATGCCTGCACCTCAGGAGGAAGCGGGAGCCTGTTCTGCGGCGGCCTGCACTTTACTATATTCGCTATGAACACGTCGGGACGTGCGAACTCGATACTCTTCAGTGCGTAGTCCAGGAGTTGCCCTGCGCGCCCGACAAAAGGCCTTCCGGTTTCATCCTCCGTCCTGCCGGGCCCCTCCCCCACAAACATGATGCGGGCATGAGGGTCGCCTTCGCCGAAAACCACTCCTTTGGCGCCGTCCCGCAGGCCGCAGGCGCGGCACGAAAGGATATGGGGGCGAAGCTCGTCCAATCGCGAGATCCCCAACCACTCGTTCTCCCGGCACGGCTTTGGTGCTTCTACCACTTCGCGAGCCGCTTCACCCCGGGAGGGAAAGAGTGGTGCTTGTCCCTGGGGAACCGTCTCGGTGAAAGGTCCAAACAGGGGCCGCTGCTCGATCTTGCCGCCGTCACTCAACGTCATCGCCTTCTTGCGTTTTTGTCGAGCCCGCCACTTTCTCCAGCGCCTCGATCTTCTTCCGGATAATCTCGGGATACTGGCGCACCAATTCCACGTTTCCGGACAAGTGGCGCGCGTATTCTTGGGCTATCTCCGGGTCTATGGCCATAAGAGCTTCATAAATCGCGTCTCCGATCGTAGCGGCGCTCTCGCAATCAGGCTGGCACGGGAAGAAGTCCTTGGTGAAGTAAGCGCGCGAGTTCCACTCCTCGTCTTCCTCCAGGTGCACGAGTTGGTCGGAAGCGCGCTGTTCCGGCGAAAGGACCGCCGACTCTCTATCAAACGCGTACCGCTCAATGCAGCACGAGGGAAAACCCAAGATGCGTCCGAGCTTCTTGAGGAACGCGGGGGTCTGTTCTTCGGGAAACGCTCTGGCGTAGCCCGGCTGATTCGCGGCGGCCGACCGCATCCTCTCCCACCTGATGTCCTTGCGAAGATCCTGAAGCTCGTCCAGTTCGCGAGCGACCTCAGGGTCTTTGAAAAGGTATATCTCGCGGATTGTAGGCCGTGACTCCAGCTCCTTGTATGAAAGGCCGAGTCTCTTGGCCCACCCTATGTAGGTCTTAAAGGAGTGGGAGTTTTCCACCACGTCCTTGTAGATGGCCCTCAAAGTGTCCAACCGGTAGCGGACTTCCTGAGCCCGGTTTCGTCGCCAGTACTTCCCCATCTTGTTCTTGACAAAATCGCCCAGGGACTCTCCCGGTAGTTTTCGGCCCGACATCTTCTGCCGGAAGCGATCATCTATGGTGGCACCCAGTATAGCGGCATCAGGCAGCTCTGCCGGTGAGATGAACTGGGACGCTCTCCTTACATCCAGGGCAACAGCGAGGTAGTCGTCGAACTTGGTCCGCAGGGGGATGACTTCTTCGGCCATGAACTCTTTCAAGAGGTCTTTGTCCATGCTCTCGCTCTGCCTCCCTTCTCGTCAATCCTTCGACACTTGTTCTTCCCACTAGTGTACCTTTTTTCTCTCCGCAGGGATTTTATCCCTCTATGACGGCGCGAGTCCGAAAAAGGACCCGCCTATGAGAGGCGGGTCCCGTGTTACGAACGAAGCGTAGGGCGTTCTATGCCTCGATGATCTCCACGTTTGCGCGGGGCACGGTAACGATCGTGCCGTCGGCGAGCTTGGCGCGGAGAATCCTCACGTGAGCTTCGGTCTCAATGACCTGCAGCTCAGGCGGGAGATCGACCACTTCCGCCAGTTGACCGAAGTACGGCTCGCGGATGATCCTGAGCGGCGTCCCGGGAACAAGGCCCTGTGAAAGGTCGTGCTCCTGGGCGGCCTCCTTGGGCTGATAACCCGCAACGATAATCTCGGGCCTCATGACACCCGCGCGGATCTGGGTGGCGCCGTTGATGGAAGCCTTGAATCCCTGAAGGTTCTTCAGGAGTCCGAAGGTCCGGTGGGCCATCCGCATCTTACCGAAGCCTTCGGTGATGATTACGGTAACCGGCACATCCTCGTGTCCGGTGATGGCAACACCGATGTCATGGCCTAGGTAGGCGATGAGGTCGGTGTCGATGATGCCCCCGGCCACGATACCCAGGGCGCCGACTTCACCGGCCTTCTGGATGGCTGATGCGGTCACAAGCGAACCGCCGACTATGACCTTGCCCTTGTCCTCGGGCTTTATATGGGTCTCCTCCAGTACGTCATCGGGGCTGTCGACCGCTACCCTGATAACGCCCTGAGTCTCGCCGCCGACTCCAAAGATGCCCTGGATGAAAGCACCTTCGGTTCGAATGACGACGCCTTCCTTCGGCAATACCTCTTCGACAATCCCGTCGATGTAGGCGTCGACCTGAATCGGGATCGGGGGCTCGCGAAGGGTCACCTGGCCGGTGACCGTCGAGACCATCTCTACCACGCCGTCGACAGGCGCGGTAACGGTATGCTTGAATAGGCCAAAGAAGGACCTGTACTCTGCCATTATCTCGCCCTTCTTGATAGAGCCTCCCGTCTTCACTTTCATGAATTCAGCGATATCCTCAGGCTCGACTCCAAGTGAGTTAGCGACGTTCACCGTCTGCGGGTTTCCCGGGATATCTGTCCGGGCCACAATGGTGTCCGGAGATACTGCCTTCCCCTGTTCGACAAGAACCTCTCCGAGAAGGGGCAGGCGACGGGTCTTTCGGATTACGGCCCTTTCTGTGACTTTAAGTCCAGGCGTATATGCGTGTGCCATCTCTCTGTCCCTCCCCCTTACACCTGTGCGTATTTCTTGAGCAGTTCAGCGGGATACAGGTTCATCGCCGTGAACCACTCAACAAGCTTCTTGTTCCTCTGACTCGTGTCTTCCGGCACGTTGAAAACCCGGCCGCGGGCATCGATGGTGAGTCCGACGACTCCGCCGGTGACGGTTGTCTCTAGAGTATGGCCAAAGCCCTTCCCCACGTCGAACTGCCTGGAGGGATGGATGATAGCCTTTGCTCTCTTGCCGTCCTCCAAGGGGACGAGTTTCATCGACCCGTAAGGGACTTCTTCCACAATCTTCTGGCCATCCACCTCAAGTTCCACCTTCACGCAGGGGTCTCCATCCTTCGCGGAACCGTTGGGGCCCGCAGGGGCTATGGCCGAGCCGAGTTTGATGAGACAGTCTCGATCAAACACCTGCATGCTGGCCTTGGGATGCACGGTCGACAGGATTCCGAGCTGGGGCATCATGAAGATTGAGTCAACCGCGAGCATTGTGAGACCCTCGGGCTGGAATGCGTCGAGCATCATCATGGCAGCCTGAGCTCTCCTGGGGGCGTGTGAAAGGACGCCACCTGAACCGATGAGAAGCCCGAGATCCATCATGTCGATATAGGACTCACCCGACCCGGTCTGCTCAAAGGTGTCGCCGATGGTCCTCTGCTTGTGGACGCCTCGTAGTCCGACGGCCAGACTCTTGTGGTGGATGAAAGCAAGCCTGAGCGCTTCCCTCGAAATGGCCTGCTCGATTATAAGGTCATCCAGAGTCTGGGGGATGGTGGTCGGACGGATCATCTTGTTGCGGATCCTGTTTCTCAGGTCACCTTCGTTGATGTCGAAGGGGATCCATCTCATTATGTTGGCGACCCCGGTCTCCAAGAGCACGTTGCAGATGGAGTAGCTCATACCCAGGTTGGCCGAGACGGTTCTGTTGAAGTACTCGCCGAACACCGAGAACACGTCGGTGGTGGCGCCTCCGATGTCCACACCGATCACCGACAGGTCATACTCCTTCGAAGCAGTCTGCATGCAGATACCCACCGCTCCGGGGGTCGGCATGATGGGGATGGGGGTCCAGGCCATCAGCTTGTTGTAGCCCGGAGCCTGAGCCATAACGTGTTCCATGAACAAGTTGTGAATTTCTTCTCTCGCGGGTCCCAGTACCTCTCGCTCCAATACGGGACGGAGGTTGTCAGTCATCCTGAGGTCTACCTTTTTGGAAAGACTTGACTTAATGTGGGGCCTGGCGTCTTTGTTGCCCGCGTAGATGACGGGCAGGTTATACCCAATACCGAGTCTGGGCTTGGGTTCAGCGGCCGAGATAAGCTCTGCGATCTCAACCACGTGGGTGATCGTGCCCCCGTCGATTCCTCCCGACAATAGGATCATGTCCGGCCGAAGCTGTCTGATCCTTTGGATCTTCTCGTGGGGTTTTCGCCCGTCGTCAACTGAGATGACATCCATGACGATGGCGCCTGCGCCAAGAGCGGCTCGGGCGGCCGATTCGGCGGTCATGGTCTTGACCACCCCGGCAACCATCATCTGTAGTCCGCCTCCCGCAGAAGAAGTGGACATATAGATGTCAACTCCGGACCCGTCGGGACGCCTGGGAGTTATGACGCCCGCTTCGTCCAGAAAAGTCTTTCCGGTAAGCTCCTCCACCTCCCGGATAGCGTTACGAGCGCCGGCAGTCACGTCCTCGAACGGAGCTTCGACCGTTGTAGGAGCCTCACCTCGTACGATAAGACGATACTCGTCACCCACTCTTTCAATAAGAATGGCTTTAGTTGTGGTTGAACCGCAGTCTGTAGCAAGGACAGAATTGATCTCCCTGTCCAACGTTAGAGCAGCCTTCTCTTCCGGCACTGAAGCATTCCCCTCCTCACTTGCCAACCCATAAGAATAGAAGTCCATAAGTGACTTAGTACGATGTCAGGTCGTGAAAAACCTTCTTACTTTGGGCCAACGTTATCTGGTGTTTCCGGTGGATTCTCACCGGCCATCTTCATGGCCTCATCCATCATTGCACCGCCCGATTTCCGGGCCTCCCTCTTTGCCTTCCTCTGAGCCTTCAGCTCCCTGGAACGTTCTTCCTCCTTCTCCGCCAGACTCTCAAGTTTCTGGATCAGGAGTTCGACGTTCTTCCTGTCGTCGAAGAAGTAGGCGTAGTCTTCAAAGGTGTTGAAGAACACGCCCGCGATTGGGGCGAGGAAATGCATTCCCTGCCCGGCAATATAGCTGAGCGGCTTGTTCATCTCAAGGAAGAATATGGCCGGTACAATCATACCGAATTGCTCAACTCGCTTGGCGATAGCCTCTATCAACTCATCGCGGCGTTTCTCGTCAATGGGCCCCGGAAAATTGAACAAGAGCGTCACCCCTTTCCCCTGCCAGTTCTCTAATTATCTTGACTATTCTACAGTAATTCGACAGTTACTCCTCCATCCAAATGATGCTAGTGATTGCTACTTACCCCGGAGACGGCGGACCCGCCGGACAGCGGAGCTCAGCCCACCTTTATAACCGGTATCTTCCTTAGGCTTCATCGCCTCTTCCGGAGACGGGAGCTTTGAGGTGATGATGGAGAGAACCTCTTCGACCGGGGTATCTTTGCCGTAGTACATGAAAAGCCCTTCACGCAACCTACCTCGTATGGACCGGGTATCGTTGGATAGGAGGATCCCGTCGTTATACTTGTAGTACGTGAAGAACCTGCCCCAAGGCCTCGAATCGGCAGCCAAAAACGTCTTGTATCCTGCCTTTTGTTCGCTCAGGAAGTATCTCACGGGGAAGAGATACGGTGCCAGCCTGTTTATGAGGATCAAGGTGATGAGGCCGACGAAGACGAGCTGTGGAAAAGCCCAATAGGCCAGGTAAATGCTGAGCAAAATCACTCCCACAACCACGGTCGACACCAAAGGCCTCCTGGGGAGGAGCCAGACTTTCCACGATAAGAGCTCGCGGTCCTCCTCGGGTTCCTTGGCAGTCTCCTCCGGGGACGGTACACCGCGGGCTTCCTTCGGTTCTCGATCAGTGAGTGGGGACGGACTACCCGGACCCGATAAGTACGAGGGCCTCCTTGATTTGCGGGGCGGTTGGGACATAGTCATCCTCCTCACTGTTCATCAAGCTGAGACAACTCAGTTCTACGATTAACGTTCATATCCCTCTGCAAGAGACCAACTTACTCGAACCTACTTAATGACTCCTCTCGACACGAGAATGGACCGAACCTCGTCCACGGGCAGGCCTTCCCGCGCGTTGCCGTCTCTCCCGATCATGGACTTGGCGGCGAATAGCGCGTTTAGGACCGCCTCTTCGACGGCTTCCACCGTTGCCCTGAACACAGCCGCCATTTCCTTTGAATCGTCCCTCAACCTCGTCTCAACTATCATGCCTTGAGAGGAGTGGCTGACACGGCCTTCCGTCGAAAAGGCGATGGCGAAATCACCACTCCCATTGGAGAAGACGGAGCCTACCTTCGCCAGTCCCGCCTGCGCGCGCCTGGCAATCCTCCCGAGCTGCCTGTCTGACAGGGGGGCATCGGTGCCGATTACGACAACTACGGACCCGGGAGGGGCATCGGGTACTCTGCGGTCCGCCAACAGAGCCCCTACCGGAACCCCGGCTATCAACAGGTCCCTGAGAGAACCGAAATTGGCGAGCACAAGCACGCCGAGAAACCTGTCCTCAATGTCGCCCGTAAGGCGTCTGGACGATGTCCCGATCCCACCCTTGAACCCAAGGCAGGACATACCGGTGCCTGCGCCCACATTGCCTTCGGGGCACACCTCCGTTGAAGCTCCCGTGAGCGCGCTCAACACGTGCTCGCGCTTTACGTGCCTCCCTCTGATATCATTCAGGTACCCATCGTTGCACTCCGCCACCAGAGGGTTGACGGTCCCGGTAGTCGTCCCGATCTCCTCATTTTGCGCCAGCATGTATTCGCACAGGGCATCCCAAGCCGTACCCACCGACAACGTGTTGGTGAGGACTATGGGCGTCTCTATGACTCCCAACTCCTGGACCTGGGCTAGACCGGTAGCCTTGCCGAAACCGTTGATCACGTGGACGGCACCCCGGACCTTCTCCCGGAAAAGGTTCCCTCCGTGGGGAAGAACCGCGGTAACACCGGTTCGTACGGGACCTTTCCCAACAACCAAAGCCCCGTCGCCTTCGACGAGGGTGGTGTGTCCCACTGCCACACCGGGCACGTCCAGGATGCTGTTCTTTGGTCCCGGCGAGAGGGATCCTATCTCGATGCCGGCTTCCCTGACGCGGGGTCTCTTGGAGGGAGACGACATCTAGACCGGTTCTCCCTTGGCGGCTTTCACCAGGGCCTTGAAAGGCTCGAGGAACACCGGGTTCTTCGTCCACATGGCCTCCGGATGCCACTGGATGCAGAGGCAGAAGCCTTTGTTGTATTCGGCCCCTTCGACAACCCCGTCAAGGGCGTGGGCCGTCACCGAGAAACCGTCGCCAGGGTTCTTTATGGACTGGTGGTGGTATGAATTGGTCACAAGCCTCCTGGTTCCGAAGACTCGTTCAAACAATGATCCTTCCTGGATCACTACATCGTGAGTGCCGTACCAGCGCGGAGCCTGTTGGACGTGTTTCTGGGCTCCTCCTATCTGGGTTCCGATGTCTTGCACGAGGGAGCCTCCCGCCGCCACGGTGATAAGCTGGCACCCCCTGCAGATACCCAGCATCGGCATGTTCATCGCCAGGGCTTTCTTCACGAGTCCGAGTTCCAGCGCGTCGAGGAGCGGGTTAATCCTCCCCAACTTCGGACTGTGCCGCTCGTTGAAGTGGCGCGGGTCTAGGTCGACGCCGCCCGGGATGAGCAGGGCGTCGATGACTGAAAGGTTCTCTTCGGCGACATCGTCGGGCATGACCGGGATTAGAAGGGGCTTGCCGCCCGCTTCCAGCACTGCGTTGATGTAAGTCATTGGTACCGTAGCAGCGTTGTGTTCCTCGTTGTAGTTCG
This sequence comes from Candidatus Fermentithermobacillaceae bacterium, assembly GCA_012841375.1. GTDB lineage: Bacteria > Bacillota > Sulfobacillia > Fermentithermobacillales > Fermentithermobacillaceae > UBA3951. The sequence goes on along the minus strand of DUUV01000081.1, from coordinate 26,044 downwards.
CCGTAATTCCAATGATGGGTCTCATTCTCCGATTCCTCCCCTCTAATTGCAGGAAAACACCGCCTTCATCCTCATCTCGAAAGCGCTTCCACGAAGGCGAAGTCCGACGGGACACCTCCGGTATGAAGGAAGATCACTGAGTCATCTTTGGAATACACACCTGCTCTGGCGTCTCTTACAAGGCCCGCCAGTGCTTTCGCGGTGTACACCGGGTCGGTAAGCACTCCTTCGTTGCGGGCCAAGAGCCGGATTGCCTCGAGCCCGGCCTCTGTCGGGATGGCATAGCCCTCGCCAACCTCACTCCCATCGATATTCACAAGGGCCGAAAGGCCCTCGAGACCGTAATCGAAAAGCCGGCAAAGGTCGGGGCCCGGGTGCGACACGCGAGACCGGAGGAGAGATATGGATTCCTTCATAAGCTCGACCGTACGCTCGGTTTTTGCCTCGACACCGGGGCTGACCGCAAACCCGCGAACGGAGAAGGGCGCCTCGAAAGCCACTTTTCCCATGATAAGCCCGGCCAGAGTACCCACAGACCCTGAGGCCACGTAGAGGGCCTTGGGCGAAACTCCAAGGGCCTTGGACTCTGCCACAATCTCTTCCACACATTCCATATACGCCAGCGCTCCCAGTGGGCTGGACCCGCCCAAGGGCACAACATAGGGCTTTCGGCCCTGGGAGGCGACCTTATCTCTCACTTCGTCAAGTAGGTCGCAGGCGCTCCTTGAACCTGAGAAGATTATCTCGGCGCCAAGGAGGTGGTCCAAGAGAAGATTCCCTTGGCGCGTCCCGGGGTCGTCCCCGTCCAGGACCAGGACCGGGTGAACTCCCAGTTTCCGCGCGGCGGCTGCCGTCATCCTGGCGTGATTTGATTGGGGGCCGCCACAGGTGATGACGGTGTCCGCCCCCTGTTCCAGCATCTCACCCATCAACAGTTCAAGTTTTCTTGCTTTGTTTCCCCCGAGGGCCAACCCGGTGGCGTCATCTCTCTTCAAGAAAACGGTGGGTCCTCCGAGAACCTTGGAGAACCGGGGCGCCTCTTCGAACGGAGTAGGAGTCTCCGCGAGTCTGACACGACGAAACCCCATTCCAGCAAAGTCCACGCTACCTCTCCCTTTCTTTATACCGGCTTGAGTCCCACAGAGATCGCCAGAGCCTCGTCCACTTTTTCCATGATCTCGTCGTCGAGTCTGGCAACCCGCCTCTTCAGCCGGCGTTTGTCTATGGTCCTAACCTGTTCCAGCAAAATGACGGAGTCCTTCTCAAGGCCGGAGGAACGAGCCGAAAGCTCAATGTGAGTAGGAAGACGAGCCTTTTGGATCTGAGAGGTGATCGCAGAGATGATAACGGTAGGGCTGTACTTATTGCCGATATCGTTCTGGATGATTAAGACGGGCCTGAAACCTCCCTGTTCTGAGCCGACTACGGGACTCAGATCGGCGAAGTAGATGTCGCCCCTTGTCGGTTCCAATCAAGCCTTCCTCCAGACGCGCTCGTCGCCGTACCAGTCATCTCCTTCGTAGAGGTCGGCGCCGAGTTCCTCTGCCAGCCTTCGGTTAAGCTCTGCCATCTCGAGATATCCGATTCTCATCTTCTCACGGAGAATGGCGCGGCGTTTCTCTTGGATGTAAAACGAACATGCTTCTCTTATCAACGTGGAACGGCACCGGTTTGTCTCTTGGGTGAGACTGTCGATGCCGGACAGCACTTCTTCTGTAAGCCCCACCACGACTCGTTTCAGCTTGGCCACTCTTGGTTGACCCTGACGCCGGGTCGTTCACCTCCCACAATAACCCTGCGGGCCCCGGGAAGACTGTCGCTTACCTCGCCCGCGAGCACCCCGTAAGACCCGGCTTTCCTCACGGCTATCTCTCCCGAAAGGCCGTGCCAAAAAACTCCCAGCCAAGCCGCTTCATATAGCGGAAGACCCTGTGAAATAAGGGCGGCGATCACGCCTGACAAGACATCGCCGGACCCTGCCGTCGCCATCGCCGGATCTCCCGTAGTGTTTACGGTGATGCTACCTACCGAGTTCGCCACGCACGTCCCGGCTCCCTTCAAACACACCACACTTTTCCCTCTTGACGCTGCCTCTCTTGCCGCAGCCAAACGATCTCTTTCGATATCTTGGATGTCTACACCCAAGAGCCTTGAAAGCTCACCGGGATGGGGAGTCAGGATAAACTTGCCCTCAAGGCCGGCGAGATATGATAGGCCGCCTATGGTCGAGAGACCGTTGAGGCCATCGGCGTCGATGACGCAGGGCGTGCCCGTTGACGTCATGAGCGCGAGGCAACGGTCAATGAATGCCTCCTGCGACTCGCCCCGCCCCAGACCGGGGCCTATCACGGCGCTCCTGGACTTGGCGAGAAGACCCTCTATTGCAGCCATTTGGTCATCCCTAACCGAAAACAAGCCGCCGTCGGCCGCGGCGACAACCATCACTTCGGGCACCATTTGGGCGCACACCCGGTAGACCTCCCGCGGGCAGGCCAGCGTCACGGTCCCGGCCCCTGCTCGCAGAGCGGCTTTGGAAGCCAGCGCCGCCGCCCCGGGCATGCTTTCTGAACCTGCGATCACCAGGACATGACCTGAGCGTCCTTTATGGTGGTCAGCCTCCCTACGTGGGATGAGCCTTCGGGCGTCCTCCAGGGTTACTGCCGACACCGGAAACGGGCCTGAGATGAGAGAAGGGGGCAACCCGAGAGACTCCACGACGATGCGTCCCGCGTACTTGCGTCCCGGATAGACGTACAGCCCCCGTTTGGGAAGGCCCATCGTCACCGTTACGTCTGCCCTGACGGCCGGCTGGAAGACGCGTCCTGTATCTGAGTCGACACCCGTCGGTACATCGCATGCCACGATAGGAACTCCGGCCTCACCGGCCCATCTTACTGCCTCGTCCATGGGAGGCCTTGGGGCGCCTTTCTGACCTGTTCCAAGGAGGGCGTCCACAATTAGGGCGGCATCGCCGAGACCATCGCGTATCTCGTGGAATCTCGTCCCGCCGCCGGTCACATGGAAGACTTCCACCGGGTACGCCCGCAACGCATCAAGGTTCGCTCTGGATTCGGCAGTCATCCGGGGGGGAGACGCGAACAGAACCACCTTCACGGGGAGGCCTCGAGACGACAGGTGTCTTGCCGCGCACAACCCGTCCCCACCGTTCTGACCGGGACCCGCCAACACGACCACGGGGCCGCCGCACCGTTCTGCGATCATCTCCAGGGCCTCGACAGAGAGAGCCCGGCCTGCGTTCTCCATGAGGACCGACACCGGTATGCCTGCCATAACGGCCCTACGATCGATATCCCTCATCTCTTCCGCGCTGGCCAAGTATCTCATCTCGTCTCCTCCCCGGTAGGGCCGGCGCCGAGAGCCGCCGCTATAGCCAGGTTGCCGTCGTGGGTGATCGAGACGTCAACTGCCGCAAGACCCAGATCTCTCATGGCCTCGGCAGCCTTTCCGGTTAGGCGGGCGATCGGGCGCCCCGACTCGTCCGGAAGCACTTCGATGGAGGTCCAAGGGATGGCCGGCCACCCGTCCCCGAGGACCTTCATGACGGCCTCTTTCGCGGCAACCCTGCCGGCCACCCTCTCCGCTTCGCGAGGTCCGCGGCAGTACCGGGACTCGTCCGGAGTCAAGAGCCTCCTGCGGAAAGCCTCTCCATGGGATTCCAGGCTTCGCCTTATGCGGTCTACGGTCACAACATCCACGCCTATCCTATGGACACCCAATGAGCCTCAACCCCACCCTCTCTACCGGTTCAACCCGATATCTTCCCGATCGCGGCGAACAGCACCCTTGCGGTGTCTACTACCGACGGAAAATCGACATATTCGACCGCGCTGTGGGCGCCTTCACCGGCAGGACCGAAGATCACCGTGGGTATCCCCGCCTCTGCCAAGACGGCCGAATCCAGCCACGGGTGAGACCCCATATACTCCGGCTCCCGGCCAAGCGTCTCCTCAACGGCTTCGCTGACAGCCCGTACCACAGGCTCCGACGTGGACACCTCGAACGGGGGCCTCAAGAAGAACACCTCCGCCTTCGCCTGGATGAGCGGGTCTTGCGCCTTGACGGCCTCGATAATCCCCTCAATCTCTTTCTCTACCGTTTCCCGGTCTTCACCCGGTATTGTGCGACGCTCCATCTGTACAACACATTCGGCAGGATATGTCGACAGATTCGTACCGCCCTCGATCAGTGAAGCGTGTACCGATGGCGAGCCTAAGAGAGGGTGCTTCTTCGTCGACAGCGTCTCCCGGGCATAGCGGTCGACCTCGCACAAGAACTTGCCTGCGCCCATTATCGCGTCCACGCCCTCAGAGGGCAGCGACCCGTGAGCCGCCTTGCCGGCTACCTCGACTTTGACCCATGCAAAGCCCTTATGCGCCACGCAGACCCGGTTTCCGGTAGGTTCGGTTACGATGGCCGCGTCGGTGACATACTCCCTGGCCACCGCTTCAGTGCCCATACTGGCGTATTCCTCGTCGCACACACACGCGACGACCACATCGCCTTTGAGGCGGGTACCGGAATCCACTACGGCGTGAACGGCCTCTATCATCGCGGCGACGCCGCCCTTCATGTCAAAACTGCCCCGTCCGTACAGGCGCCCACCGGAAAGCACCGGGTCAAGGGGATCTATGGTCATTCCTTCGATACCGACCGTGTCTATATGGCCGTTAAGCATCAGGCTCCGACCCCCGCCCGTGCCTTTCAGGACTCCAATGGCATTCAGCCGGCCAGGAGCCACCTCCTGGTACCTGACTGAGAGGCCCATGGATTCCATATGACCGCCGATATACGCGGCGATTTCGGCCTCTCCGTTTCCTCCCTGGACCAGGTCGGGATTGACCGATTTCGTACGAACCAGGTTCCTCAAGAGCTCCAATAGTCGCTTTTCCGAGATCACTTCTGTCACCCCCAATCAATAGCCGGTTATGATGACTTCACCGACCAGCCCGCGCCTGTCGCCCCTGCAGCTTATCGCCCTGGCCGCCTGTATCGTATCGATCCGGAAACCCCGGTAGAGCCGTCTCACCAGAGGCACGTCAGAGTTGCTCAGCATGACAAAGACACCTTTGCGGCTCAGCCGTCTAAACACTTCGGCAAGACGTTCCTGTTCGGATACGTCAAATCCTTCTCCCGTATAAGAGGTGAACACTGCCGTACCGCCGAGAGGCAGGTAGGGCGGGTCGAAGTACACGAAGTCACCGGGGAGAGCGTCTTGTACGGCATCTTCAAAGTCGGAGCACCGGAGGTCGGCAGCGCGAAGTGCCCGGGACGCCGCGTGGAGATTGCTTCTATCCAAGATCCTAGGGTTCTTGTACCGGCCGAAGGGCACGTTGAAGCGGCCGCTCTTGTTCACTCTCCAAAGCCCGTTGTAGCACGTCTTGTTGAGGTAGATGAACCAGGAGGCCCTCTCAACGTCGGACATGGTCTCGGGAGATAGGTCCCTCATCATGTAGTAGTAGTCTCTGTCGGCCCGGTGGACCTCAAGCGACTCGGCCAGTTCGTCTACACGGTCGCGCACCACCAAGTAGGCGTTCATGAGATGAGGGTTTAGGTCGGACAGAACAGCCTTACTGGGAGACAGGGAGAAAAACACTGCTCCGCCTCCGAGGAAAGGCTCGAAGTACGTGCCAAAGGTCTGCGGCGCTCTCGCCAACAGCTCTCTGAGGATCTGCTTCTTGCCTCCTGCCCATTTGATGAAAGGGCGCGCCGCCTGACGGCGCTCCCCCACCGCTCTCCGCTTTTCCAATGGGTTGCTTCCTCCAAATCCCCTGGGCCCGCCTGCCGGCGCCGAACCGGGAGACCCGTCGAGCCCGCCGTCTAGTAGCCGAGGACCTTGTCGACCACGTTCATAAGCGGCTTCCCTTCTTGAAGTCTGCCAAGATTCTCGATGAGGATGCCCAGACTGCGCCTACGGTTTTCCTCCGACTTCCCGGCCGTGTGGGGTGTAATCACCACGTTGTCCATCTCCCAGAGGGGGCTGTCCGGTCCTAGCGGCTCCGACTCGAACACGTCCAAGGCGGCACCTCTGATCTTGCCTTCCTTGAGCGCGCGGATGAGACCTGCTTCGTCCACTACCGGGCCCCTGCCAACGTTCACGAAGCCCGAGGTCGGCTTCATGGCGGCAAAGTGTTCGTACCGCACGCATCGCAATGTCTCGCCGGTGAGAGGGAGCGAGCACAAGACGTAGTCCGACCCCTCCATGACCTCAATCAGTTCGTCCATGGGATAAACCCGGTCCACGTTGGGTGAGGCGGGGCGCGAGACATTTCTGCGGACCCCTATGACCTTCATATCGAAGGCTTTGCACTTGCGGGCAATCTCCTCGCCTATGGCCCCAAGGCCGAGCAGGCCGGCCACCTTGCCCTCCAACCTATCGATGCCCGGATCCTGCCAGACGCGTTCCTTTTGTATCTCGGTGTGGGCCCGGAAGTTGTACGCCAACGCGATCATGAGGGCTACGGCATGCTCCGCCACAGGCTTGGCGTGTACTCCCCTGCTGTTGGTCAGGATGATCGGCGAATCCTTAAGGGCGGCGGCAAAACGGTCCACCCCGGTAGATTGCACGTGCAATAGCCGCAATGTCTTTGAAGCCACGAGAGAGCTTACCGGTACCTGGGGAAACCCGTACAGGACCTCCGATTCGAGCACCAGGTCCTGAATCTCTTGATTTGGCCCCGGCTCCAGGAACTCTGCGTCCTTCACTACTTCGGATATGGCCTTCTTCTCCCATTCGGCCCACGGGCGAGTACAAAGGATCTTCATGACAACCGCTCCTCACGTCCCAGTTTGCTATGAGTACTTCTATACTCAGGTTCGCTCACCTGACAGAAGCTCCTGCCGGGCTACATGGGGCGAGCGGGGCCTAGACAGAAGCATCGGGACCCGGCTCACGCGGCGGCCTGCCGAATCCCCGCTTTCTTCTGGGAGAGAAATGCGTACACGGCTCCGGTGACCGGGAGCGCTATTAAGAAGAAAGAATACGGGGCATAGACCTGGGAAGGCACCTGGAGCGATTGGGCGCAGATGGCAGCCATCACATTCCACGGGATTACTCCTGCGGCCGCCATCCCGGAGTCAGCCAACGATCCGGCAAAGTCTTCTCGCGAAGTCCCGGTCTCCTTCCTCTTCGCCTCCATTAACCTTGCCGGGAGTATCACCGACATCGCCTGATTGGAAGCCAGACCTGCAGACAACACGCTGACGCCCATGGCCGCCATAAGGAAGGCCATCCTTGTCTTCAGGGGACTGACCAGCGGCCGCACCGCTTCCTCCATCATCCCTGAAAGCTCGGTGATCCCTGTGTAGGCTCCTGCAAAACCGAGAAGAAGTATCATATCTCTGGTTCCGGCTATACCTCCGCTGCGCAGTAATCCCGTCAGTTCCCCGACTGCCGCCTCCTGGTGAAAGCCGAAAAGCGCCGACCGCAGAACGAGGACGATGCTCTGCCCTTGGTGCGCGATAGCCACCAACGCGCCTGAGACAAGCCCTGCCATGAGGCAGAGCCTGACCGGCACTTTCCCCGCGGACAACACCATGACCAGCGCGGGTGGCATGAGCGCCCAGAAGCCGATCTTGGCCGACTGCGTGAGAAGAGCCAGGTACGTATCCCGCACCTTCAACCCCTCGACCGCGACCATAGACGCAGAAGAGTATCCCATCACTACGTAGGCCAGAAGCGCGACCAACCATGCCGCTACGCCCGTCATCAGTATGCGTCTGGACGCTTTTCCCCTGTCCGCGCCTGTGAAATCAACAGCCAGGTGGAAAATGGGAGAGAGAAAGGACACCCTGTCGCCGAAGACGGCGCCTGACATGATCGCGCCAGCTACAAGAGCGGAGGGAAGCCCGAGCGCCTTGGCTATACCTAGAACGGCCACCCCTACGGTAGCGACAGTGCCTACCGAACTCCCCAGCATCAGCGATACGAGGGTCGAGATGATGAGTCCCGCGGCCATGACTTGACCCGGACTTATCACGGTGAGACCGTAGTACACCATGCTCTGGATCGTTCCGGACGAGAACCACACGGCAGTCATCGCGTTTACCAGGAGAATCAAGATCACGACATTGGCTATCCGGGAGATTCCGCTACGGGCGTACCCACATATCTCCGCGAGAGACGGTCCGCGGGTGGGTGTGCCCCGGTCTTCATCCAGGACGGACTTGGCCGAGAGGTAGCGCACGGCAGACGCCGCGGCAATCACGGAGCCCACAGCCATGGCCCAGTACAACGGCCAGTGCAAAGAAATGGAGATACCCAGGGGAAGGACCAATCCTGCCACCGGTATATAGGGCAGCCACTTGACGAATCCTCGAGTGCGTTCAGTTTCTTCGGCCATGAGGTATCATATTCGACAATTTCGGAAGAAGCCCTGCATCTTACCTTGCGTACTCACTCAATCCCGCCGTATCGAAGGCATCGGACTCACTAAGCCCTTCTGACACTGCCTTCATATCAGCGACCTGCTCAACAAACTGCCTCCTGGATGGAACTCTCCCTACGGCCGGCTCCGGCATGTCTCCAACTATCTCTTCGAGGATGTCGTCAAGGGTGACGATTCCAATGGTACGGTCTCCTTCCACGACGACAGCCAGGTGAACCCGGCCCTTACGCATGGGCCCGAGAACATCCAAGATATTGTCGGAAGGCGAGACCCGGAGGGGCTCTCTCATAATATCCTTTACATCCAACCGGCTATGGGGTTCCCTGAAAACCTGTCTCAAGACATCCTTCATGTAGACGAGTCCGACGACTCTTCCTTCCTTGTCAACCACTGGAACCCGGCTGAAACGATGCCGGCGCAATTGGCCCAGAGCCTCCTGCACCGTTGTATCCTCGTGAAAAACAAACGCGCTGGGTAAAGGCACCATCACATCAGAGACTTTAGTGTCCGACGAGTCCAGCACGCCTACGATGAAATCGCCGGCATCTTTGTCGACCTGGCCTTCCTCTGCGGCCAGGTCTACCGCCAGCCTTACCGGCTGGTCGGAAACCGAGCCGGATTCTTCGTTGTTGGCGTTCTCAGCCACCGACTTCGCCAGCAAGTAGGGTCCCAGCGACAACACCGCGGATAACGGTTTCAACACCGTGGTGATGACCGATAGGACCGGCGCCACAGAAAGCGCTATCTCCGTTGGCGACCTGGAAGCGTAGGTCTTAGGCACCAACTGGCTGAAGAAGAACATAAGTGCCGTAACCGCCAGTGGCAAGACGGTGTTTTTGAACGTCCCGGGGAGCGCCAGGATATCCGCCAAAGACGCAGCCATCACGGAGGTCAGGACGGTAAACACGTTGGTTCCAATAAGCAGCGCCGAAGTCGTATTTCTGAAGTCCTTCTCAAGGTTCTTCAGCACTGCCGCTCTCCGGTCACCCGAATCCGTAAGGCCTTCGACTGCCCATTTGTCCATAGACAAGTAGGCGGTCTCAGAACCGGCGAAAAAACCTACGATCAGGAACGAAGCTAAGAACAAGACAGAGCGGATCACAACTGCTGCCAGCGGTATGTCACTTTCCATTTTCGGAAGACACCTCTGTATCTCTTCTGCGGATAATCACTTTCTTGATCCTGGGGCCGTCCACTTCCTTGACTTCAAAGAAAAGCGGAGGGTCATCCAGATTGAACGAATCACCAGGTAACGGTACCCGGTCCAGGCATTCCATAACCACGCCCGCCACCGAATCACAGTCCTCTACCTCGATATCGACGCCGATGAGAGACTCCAGGTCGGCCAGGCTCATGCGCCCCGGAACCTGCCACACTCCGTCTCCCAACGCAAACGCTGACTGGTCTCTCGGATCGTATTCATCGTGGATGTCGCCTACGATCTCTTCCAGCAGGTCTTCCAGCGTGACAAGGCCCGATACACCATCAAACTCATCAACAACGATGCTCATGTGTGTTCCCGAAGACTTCATCTCCTTAAGGAGATCTCCTACGTTCTTGCCTTCCGGCACGAAGTACGGGGTCGTTGCGAACGACCTGGCGGTCCTCCCGCGCAGGGTCTCCTGCCATTCTTCCGCGTCGTGCCCCGCCGAGGCCACCAGGTCTTTTAAGCTCACTATCCCGGTGATGTTGTCCCGGGATTCGGAGAACAAAGGGATCCTCGAAACGCCGTGCTTGAGCATTACGTTCAGGGCGTCCAGAGCCGTCCGGTCTTCCTGCAGAACGATCATGTTGGGCCTCGGCACCATCACGTCCACGGCCTCAAGTTCCTTTGTCTCGATCACTCCGATAATCATCTCTTTCTCATCATTACGGATGGCCCCGGAGTTCTCTACGTAATCGACGGCCGCGTACAACCTGGCCTCGGTTATCTCCTCACTCCGCTTCTCCGGGCCGGGCAAGTAGTCAACCACGGATGACGCACCTTTCTCAAGACCCTTGGCAAAGGGCATCATCAGGGAGTTTAGGAAAGAGAAAATCGGTGTCAGCCTGACGGCGAAGCCTTCGGGGTCGGCCCCGGCCACCAGTTTCGGCGAGATCTCTCCGAAAATGAGCACCAAGAACGTGCCAATCAATGTAGCTGCAAGATCAATGGCGCCTCTGGGCAAAGCAAGCCGTGAGAGACAGATGGCTGCCACAGCAGAGGCGAACAGCACATTGACCAGAGTATTGCCAAACAGCAAGCTGGAGAGCACTGCCTGGGGGTTATTTTGGAGCTCCAGAACTCTCTTCAGGTTTCTGTGATTGCCGAACCTGCTCTTGAGCTTGATGTAGTCGGAAGAGAACAGGGCGCTCTCAGAACCGGAGAAAAACGCGGACAAGAAAAGCCATACTACCGCAAGTAAATAGGGGCTACTTCCTGGGTCATCCAACCCATCATCACCGTCCGAACAACAATGATCAATACAGACATCGAACGTCTGCCCAATAATATTCAGCGTGAACGCAATAATACCCTTCTTTTGTCCAAATGTCACGGGAGTCCGACCCAACGGGTAGAGTTGTGCGGGACAGGCACTGGATGCAGGAAAGACACTTCGCCCCTAGAAATATCTAATACAATCTTGGTCAAGCAAGGAGGACCGACATGGGAAAGCAACTCACTCGCTCAGAAGTCCCGGTTGAAATGACGTGGAACCTAGACGATATCTTTCCTTCCGTGGAAGCGTGGGAAGCCGAGCTGAAGGCCGTGTCCGAACTGGTCCCTACAGTCACCAAGTACAAGGGCCGCCTGCATGAAGGCCCGAAAGTGATGCTGGAGTGTTTCGTTGCTCAGGAAAACCTGCAGAAAAGACTCGCGAAGGTATCGGCGTACGCGTCTCTCCACAATTCGGCAGACGGCACATCGCCGGCCAATCAAGCCATGGCGGGACGGGCATCAGCCCTAGGCACTCAAATCCGCGCGGAGACATCCTTCATCGAGTCAGAGGCTCTGAGCCTGCCTGAAGGCACTCTGGAGAGGTATCTCCGGGAAGAGCCCGGCCTCGAACCGTTCCGTTTGACCATCGACAAGATGATTGAGTCCAAACCCCATCGGCTCCACCCCGAGACGGAGATGGCCCTGGCTGCCCTGGGAGAGGTGCTCAACGCTCCTTCCATGGTCTACGGCCGGTCACGTACTGCCGACATGAAGTTTGAACCCGTCGAAGACAGCAAGGGCGTCAAGCATCCGATGTCCTTTGGGCGGTATGAGGGGGCTGCCGACCTGGTGTTGAGACGCAACGCGCACGAGGCATTCACGGAACGTCTCAAAGCATACCAGAACACCTACGGCACTACGTGGGGAACCGAAGTCAAGAAGAATGTGGTGATGGCCAAACTGAGAGGCTACCCGTCGGCCATACACATGCTCCTGGACCGCCAGGAAGTCACCATCGATATCTACAACAACCTCCACGACATCATCTTGACGGAACTTGCCCCGCACATGCGCCAGTATGCACGGCTGAGAAAACGAGTACTGGGACTCGACAAGATGCTATACTGCGACATCGAGGCCCCGCTTGACCCGGAATACGAGGTTCCGACGACCTATGAAGAGGCCTCGGACATCATCATCAAAGGCTTGTCATCCTTGGGGCCCGAGTACACCGAGATCATCTCCACCGGGCTCAAGAACCGGTGGGTAGACAGGGCCGACAATGTGGGAAAACAGACAGGGGCCTTCTGCAGCTCGGTGTACGGAGTACACCCGTACATCAGCATGACTTGGACCAACAGCCTGCGGAACGCTCTTACGCTGGCTCATGAACTGGGTCATGCCGGACAAGGGGTCCTCGCCCAGCGCTATCAGAGACTGGCCAACACACGGCCTACAATGTTCTTCATAGAGGCGCCCTCGACGTGCAATGAGACGCTGGTGGGAGACTACATCCTATCTCAGAGCCAAGACAAGAAGAAGCGCCGGTGGCTCATCATGCAGTTCCTGAAGACGTACCATCACAACTTCGTGCGCCATCTCATCGAAGGCGAACTCCAGCGCCGCACATACGCCCTGGCCGAAAAGGGCCAGCCCATCACCGCTAATGTCTTGAACCGGGTACAGGGTGAGATCCTGGACGAGTTCTGGGGCGGAGAAGTGGAGATCGACGACGGAGCCAGGATGGTCTGGATGCGCCAGTCCCATTACTACCGGGGCCTCTATCCGTACAGCTACTCTGCTGGGCTGACCATCGGGACGGCGGTCGCCAAAGCCGTCCGCGAGGAAGGTGCCCCGGCGGCGGAACGCTGGGTGAACGTCCTCAAGGCCGGTGGAACCAAGAAGCCTCTGGAACTGGCCAAAATGGCCGGCGTGGATATGACCAAGCCCGATCCGATCCGCGAAGCCGTCGCTTACGTGGGCAGCCTTGTAGACGAAGTGGTCGAGAGTTTCCAGTAGGAGGATACCGGGAACAAGCGTAGAGTCCAGAAAGCGGCACTCTAATGTGGACGCGAAGCCCCTGCCTCAGGCCGGGGCTTCATCGCATCCGGAACCCGTTTTCTCAAACCCACGTCTCTTTCGACATGCCGCGTCTTGCCACACCAGATTTCGGCATGAGGAGAATGGATTCGGTTCCATGGTGAACGACTCATTGTCGGGAAGGTTAAGTCATAAGGCTCGGTGAAATGAAGGATTCCAGACACAGCCGGGAGGGCAAACCAACGTGAAAGCGATAGTCATCGGGGCCGGCAAAGTAGGCTATCACATAGCGGAACAATTGGCTAGAGAATCCAATGACGTGGTGCTTATCGACACTTCTGACCAATCTCTCGCGCCGGCCCGTGAAGCCCTTGACGTCATGCCGGTGTTAGGCAACGGGGCGTCGCCTGCCATCCTTGAAGAAGCCGGAGTAAGCCAAGCCGACCTAGTTGTAGCGGTCACTACCCATGACGAAGTCAACATCATAGCATGCCTTACGGCCAAGTACTACGGCGTTCCCACAACTGTAGCCAGGGTGAGAAACCCGGATTATACGTTGCCCACCAAGGCACTGATGCACGGACAGATTGGAATCGACCTCATTATCCATCCCGAACGTCTAGCCGCACTTGAGATCGTGAAACTCCTTAAGACTCCGACCGCAGGCGAGGTAGGTTTCTACGCGGACGGTAGGATCCAACTTCTGGGTATCAGGATCACCTCGTCAAACTCGTCAATAGTCGACAAACCACTCTCGCAGCTCGGCCCAAGAAATTTCCTGGTCGTCGCTATTTCCAGGGACGAATCGCTCATGATACCTGACGGTACCAGCGAGATCAAGCTGGGCGATTATGTCTACGTGATCGGCAGGACGGGGGATGTTGAAGGGTCCGTCTTTTTGGCCGGGCGAATACCCAACGAAATCAAGACCGTGACCATTGTCGGGGGAGGAGAAACGGGTCTCAGGATATGTGAAATCCTGTCTGAGCACCACGAAGAGGGGCTCTCAATCAAGCTTATCGAGAAGAACCCTGAAAAAGCCATATGGCTTGCGGAAAGATTGCCGAAAGTCTTGGTCATAAACGGCGATGGAGCGAGGATGGACCTACTTCAATCCGAGCGGGTAAATGAGTCCGACGCTCTAATAGCCGCAACCGGTTCTGAGGAAGTGAACCTCCTGGTCGCTATGCTCGGCAGGAGGTTGGGTGCCAAAGAGATCATTGTACTGCTCGGACGTCAAGAGTACGCGGCACTGGCAGACACCATAGGAGTCCATGCCACCGTGGTCCCGCGCATCCTCACCGCCAGCACCATACTGAAACTGTTAAGGAAAGAAAAATTGGTCGACCTCTCATTCCTGAAGCAAGGGGAGGCCGAGGTCATGGAGGTTGTGATATCTGATGACGCGCCTGTCGCGGGCAAGGAGCTGAGAAACGCGGGACTCCCCAGAAATTCTTTGATAGGCACCATCATCCGGGGAGCCGAAGTGATCATCCCTCATGGCTACTCGGAGATACGTCCCCAGGACCGGGTTGTGGTCTTCGCCGAAGAGGACGCTGTACCCCGGGTCCAGAAATTACTCGGATTGTGAGGAAGAAGTGGTTCGGACTGCGGTCCGGAAGACCGGGCCGGTTCAGAAATTGTCTGGATTGTGAGGAGGGCGGCCTTGAACTGGGAGAGCATTAGAAGGATATTTGGTTTCCTTCTGGTCTTGCTTTCAAGCTCCATGCTGCTTTCTCTCTTTTGGGCATTGTATTACGGCACCCCGGATGCCATGGCGTTCGTCTGGTCCATGCTCATCGCAGGAATACCGGGAATATACCTTTTTCGCCGAAAAGAGGGCGAAACGCGCCTTGGGAGCCGGGAGTCTTTCGTCGTAGTGACAGGTGGCTGGCTGTTGTGCTCCATTGCGGGAGCCCTGCCCTTCATGATCTCCGGAATCTTGCCCAACCCTGTCGACGCCTTCTTTGAGGCCATGTCTGGCTTCACCACTACCGGAGCCACCGTCATGAGCCAGATTGAGGTGCCGGCGGCAGGCGTTCTCTTTTGGAGAAGCTTTCTAAACTGGCTCGGGGGGATGGGGATCATCTTAGGCTTCTTAGCTATCGTGCCGATGGCCAATCAAGGAAGCGATCCCTTGTTTAGAGCGGAGCTCCCCGGCATGGAGGTTGCCCGGTTTACGCCCAGGCTAAGGCAGTCCGTGGTCCTCTTATGGAGAATATACGGGGTCATTACAGTACTTGAGACAGTTTGTCTCCTTCTCGCGGGAATGAACCTATACGAGTCTCTAATCCATACATTCAGCACGGTGGCAACCGGAGGTTACTCGAACCGCGCTCTGAGCGTGGGAGCATTCGAGAGCCCGTGGATCCGCCTTATCATCCTTGTCTTCATGTTCGTGTCGGGTGTGAATTTCAGTCTCTACTACAAAGCCGTCCAGACGAGGAAACTCTCGGCTGTCTTCAAAGACCCCGAGTTCAGGACCTACACGGCGGTGATCTTGGCGGCAACTGCGATCATCATGCTCAACGTTGCCGGCACCCACGGCTTGATGGAAGGCCTCCGCCATGGACCCTTCCAGGTCGTGTCGGTGATTACCACCACGGGCTACACCACAGCGGACTTCGATCTGTGGCCTGACCTGTCAAGGGGAATACTCCTGCTTCTCATGTTTTTTGGAGCCTGTTCAGGCTCAACGGCCGGAGCGATTAAGGTCGCCAGACTCATGGTGGCCGCCAAAGCCGTCTTCCGCGAGCTGGGCCAGATGGTCCACTCCAGGGCGGTCCTGCCCGTGCGAGTCGGAAACCGCGTGATACCGGAAAGCACCATAAGGAACGTTCTGGTGTTCATAGCCATCTACCTGGCCTGCGCCATGGCCGGCACCTTCTATATGCTGTGGCTCGGGCTCGACATAGTAAGCGCGTTGTCGGCAGTGGTAACCACTCTGGGCAACGTGGGGCCCGGGCTCGGCATTGTAGGACCGGCCCAGAGCTTCGCCACTGTACCCCTATCAGGAAAAGCGGTGCTAACCTTCCTCATGCTCCTGGGTAGGCTTGAACTATTCACCGTATTGGTGACTCTAACTCCAACGTTCTGGAAGCGGTAAGCGATGGAAGTAAGAAGGAGCCTCTTAGCCTCCAGAATCTTGTGCGCGACTCCTTTGCCCGTGGAGGCAAGCCATAGAAACCCCCGGTCAGAAGTCCAGTCCCGCGGCTCTCATACCCTCCGTCACGCACTGGAGAAACGCCGGTGCCTTCGATGCCGCCACGGCCAGATCTTCTCTTGCCTTGGCTACGAAGCCCTCGTCGCCTATAGAACCCAGATTCACCTGCACGTTCATGGTCGCCCCGCGCCTCGCGGCGTCAAGGAGAAGAGCGCCTACCGCCATATCGGTGATCGCGTTGGGATTCCCATACCGGGCCAGGTCAGGTAGCAGGGACATTGCCTCAATCGTTTCTCGAACCGTCTCGAGAGGCGTGATAGTGGCGCCTTTGAAAGCTTCCTGCATGGCAGCGCGACGGGCCGCTTTCTCCTCCTCGGTGGCCCTGGGCATTTTCATGGCAGCCTCAACCGCCATGTAGGCTTGGGCGTCCCCTACCGCAAGCTCCTGGAACCTGCCCATCAGGGCTTGGGATTTCTTTCTGATCTCTTCCAGCCTGTCTCGCCCTTCCTTGAACCGGGCCTTACTCAGGGTATTGCCTGCAACCATTCTTATAAGGGCGCAGCCGAGTACCCCCGCGACCGCCGCCGCCGCGCCGCCTCCCGGCGCTCCCGTTGGCGCTGCCAGATCATCTACGAATTTGTTAAGGTCCATTTCGGCCAAGTAGTAACACTCCTTCTTGGTGGTGGTTGAGCCGGAATCTTGCAGTGTGTCCTCGCGAGACGGCCCGCCTTCTCTTTCCTTCGCCGATTGTCCCACCAGGTCAAGGATTTGCCGTCTCGAAAACCCGGTGACTTTCAGCCTGCTTATCGCGACGTCCAAGAGCGCGTCCAGGGGTAGAAGCCCGACTATCTCGGAGTCCTTGACAGCTGCTCCCACCTTTGACGCCTCCTCCTCAATATGGCTCATGAGCGCGTCCATAGAGGTGGTTTTGTGGTCGAGCAGATTTACTGTGACCTGAACATCGCCCGTCTCCTTAATGAGGATGCCCTTTGCCTGGACCGCGGGCAGACCGCCCGATGATTCCCTTATGGCTCTCGCGATGGTCCGGGCTTTCACTATATCCCCTGTATCCAGGTTCACGTTGTACGCGATAAGCGGGGGACGGGCTCCCACAGCCGTGGCGCCGGCCGTTGGATGCATCTTGAGGGGGCCGAAGTCAGGCGCCCGTTCGGGATCGGTGCAGATAGCCACCTTCAGTCCTTCATATTCACCTTGCCTGACGGCCGGTAGCCTGACCCGCTCGGGCCTGGTGGCGGCCTTGCCGTACAGGTACACGGGTATGCCGAGTTCGGAGGCAATCCGTTGCCCCAGATTCTTGGCCATCTCGACACACTGGTCCATCGATATCCCTTGGACGGGCACAAAAGGTATCACGTCGGTCGCTCCAATGCGCGGATGTTCACCGGAATGTGACTCCATGTCGATGAGCTCGCTTGCTCGCTTCGCGCAGGCAAAGGCCGCTTCCATCACTTTGTCGGGTGGTCCGATGAAAGTCACCACCGAGCGGTTGTGGCTCGCGTCAGACTGGACATCCAGGAGAGTGCAGCCTTCATCCGGAATGCGCTTTACTATCTCCGCGATTATCTTCTCATCTCGACCTTCACTAAAGTTGGGTACGCATTCAACCAGGGAATCTTGGGCCATGACATGATCTCCCTCCGTTTCATTGATTCCCCCGAACCCGGTCAAATCCTTCAGCAATCTCGTCGTGAATGGAAGAAGGTTACAGCGCCGATCGCGCAGAAACTTGTCGTGGCTATCTCCAAACTCAGATTGGTAACCTAGGTAATAGGAGGGGTTCGCTTGCAGAATGTGGACCTGCGCGAGTTCGCCGGATTGTTCTCTGCCTACACCGAACTCAGGGCGCAAGAGAACAGGACCGTCAGCATCAGCTCTGTGAGAGGCAACATAGCTGCCAACTCGCGGACCGACACCGGCGGCATATCGGCAAGAGTATACCTGAACGGGTCTTGGGGATTCGCCTCCAGCCCCGACCTCTCAAGAGAGGCAATCACATCGGTCATCAAAGCGGCATCCGAGAACGCCACTTTCCTTGATGGAAGGGAGCGAAAAGGCAAGGGGCCATTGCCCAAGACGGGCGTGACCTCTGAGAACGTCTTCCAGACGACAAAGCAAAGGCTTAGTCAAAAGGAACTGGTAGAGTTCGTAAGGGAGATCGACAACCACATCGTAAAGACCTACCCTAACCTGGCCAGCCGCATCGTCAGCCTAAGCTGTCTGGACATGGAGAAGACGCTCCTCACATCAGACGGCTCGTACAGCCACTCCCTGATCCCCAGGAGCATTATTCGTGTGGGCATGACCATAGAGAAAAACGGCCAACCCATTGATCTCTCATCGGTTTACGGTGGTCTAGGACAGTTCGAAGACGCGTTGGAGTCACCCAGTGTCACCTATGAGGGCATACAGACTCACTACGAGCACTTGGTGAGGAAGAGCGAGGGCGTCTTCGCCGACGCAGGCGTCAAGACCTGCGTGCTGGACGCAGAGCTCGCGGGCATCCTCGCGCATGAAGCCATCGGGCACACGACAGAGGCCGACCTGGTCCTGGGTGGTTCCGTGGCAGGCCCCCTGCTTGGCAAAGAGGCGGCAAGCCCTCTGGTCACCTTGGTGGACTTCGCCAACACAGCTCTCGGCAAGACCTGCCCGGTGCCCGTCTATGTAGATGATGAAGGAACCAAAGCCGAAGACGCGGTGATAATCGACAAAGGGATCTTAAAAGGCTACATGCACAACAAAGAAAGCGCCGCTCACTTCGGCACGTCGCCAACGGGCAATGCGCGCGCGTTCCAGTTCTCGGATGAGCCTTTGATCAGGATGAGGAATACGGCGATACTTCCGGGAACCAGCAAACTGGCTGACATGATAGCCTCGGTCGACGACGGATACTACCTTGTCCGCCCCAGCAACGGTCAAGCCGACTCAACAAGCGAGTTCATGTTCGGTGTCACGCTGGGCTATGAGATCAAAGGCGGCAAACTGGGAAGGGCGATTCGGGACACAACCATTTCGGGAGTCGCTTTCGACCTTCTGAAATCAGTCACCATGGTATCCGACGACATGAAGTGGACGTGCGCCGGCATGTGCGGGAAAAAGCAGGCCATCCCGGTGGGCATGGGCGGCCCGGCCCTGAAGTGCGTGGTCAGCATAGGAGGCAGATAGTAGATATGGATAAAGGAAGGGAGATTGCGAGATACGGTCTGGAGGCGCTGCTGCGCTCGGGCGCGGAGAAGGCGCACTGTGTCGTTTCTTTCGTGGAAAAGCACGAAATGAACGTGGACGCAGGAGAGTTCAGCCTGCTGAGAACCACTTTCGACACTCATGTGGGCCTGACGGCCATCAAAGACGGCAAGAAGGGGCAGACCGGAGCGAACAAGTCCGACCGAGAATCCATTGACAGGGCGGCTGCCGATGTGTTGTCCATCGCCGAAGCATCACAGCCTGACGATGCCAACGACATCGCGGAGAAGCAACCGGCCGAAGTATTCTCGGCCGGCGGCGATGCCCCTGACCTCGACCGGATGCACATGCGCCTGGCTGAGTTCTTGAAGGAATCCAAGAGGCGCCACCCCAAAGCCGTTATCCGCCAGGCGTACCTGGACTTCACGAAGACAAGGAGCTACGTCCAGAACTCCAATGGAGTTGACTTCGACAGTACGTCGGGCGTGTACCACCTTGTCACCATCTTCTCCTCCAAAGAGGGTGACAAGGTGTCTTCGTTCAACTACACGGGGTTCTCAATGAGAGATCTGGATAAACCTCTCTTGGAGCACGCCGGGCTCGACAGGCTCCTCCGGGAGTCCGGCGAGCAGACGACTACCGTACCGGTGAAAGGCAAGTTCGTCGGCGACGTCATCATCACACCGGAGTGTCTGGAAGACATGGTGAGGTTTCTGGTCCGTTCGGTCAGCGACGCACCTATGATAGCCGGGACCAGCATCTACAAAGACAGCCTCAACAAACGAGTGGCAAGTCCTTCCCTAACGATACACTCACGTCCGGTGTCAGACGAGATATCCGACGGCTACTTCATCACGGCCGACGGTTACAAAGCCCAAGACATGACTCTTGTTGAAAAGGGGATCCTCAAGAGCTATATGCTCAGCCTGTACGGGGCTAAGAAGACGGGCAAGGAAAGAGCGGTCAGTCAAGGCGGGGCATGGGTGATTGAGCCGGGAGACACGTCCTTCGATGACATGGTCAAATCCATCAAGAAGGGCATCCTGCTCGCCAGGTTCTCGGGAGGCAATCCCAGCGCCAACGGTGATTTCTCGGGCATCGCGAAAAACAGCTACTTAATCGAGGACGGGAAGATCCAGTACCCCATCAGTGAGTCCATGATATCGGGCAACTTCGCCGAGATGCTGATGAACGTCATCGCAGTCTCGAAGGAACGTGTACACTCAGGCTTCTCAATCCTGCCGTGGGTTGCTGTGTCCGGAGCGACCATTTCGGGAAAGTGATGTGATGGAAGCGGTTGCGCGGCGCCTATCGGCGGTGGATCAGTGAGTCCGTACGGCGGTGATTTGGCGCGGAAGGCGGTCACAGGGCGACTTCTAGGACGGTCTGGCGCCGAAGGTAGTCACAGGGCCAATCTAGGGCGATCTGGCGCCGCAGGCAGTCACAGGGCCAATCTAGGGCGATCTGGCGCCGCAAGCAGTCACAGGGCGACTCTAAACAGATAGCCCGCACGTCACTCCTCGAGGACATTGCTGAGACGCTAGAAGATATGTGCGAACCACAAAGTGCCGGTCTCTGGCCACAAGAAGCCAATCCTTGTTGCCAGGGACCGGCTCGCCTCTCAGATCTGCGCTACCTCCCCGTCCATCCTTCAGTTCTTGCGGGTACGGCCGCGTCCATCCTTCACTTTCTGCGGGTATCTCCCGGTCCATCCTTCACTTTCTGCAGGTATCTCCCGGTCCATCCTTCATTTTCTCCGGGTATCTCGCCGCCCGGCCTTCACTTTCTGCAGGTATCTCCCGGTCCACCCTTCATTTTCTGCGGGTACCTCCCCTCATCCCATCAATAAACGCCGGATCGGTTGTCCTTCGAACACCCCCGGCAGGAAGGAGACTGCTTGTTATCGAAACTCGTTGTCGGGCAAGTCCCTCAATTGGGATGCAACCGTCCGGGCAATTGGCAAGGGCTTGCGAGTAGGGCTGGCGAGACGAACTGATGAGAGGACCCGAAGCAATACTGAGCCTATATGGAAGGGAGTACAGACGATGAGCGATGGCAACAACCCCTACCCCTTCGGAAGGCCATGGGTAGACGAGTCTCTTCTCGATGACTGCAGCGCAATGATTGTTGGAAAGAAAGCGTCCGCGACTGGCGAGGTTCTCTTCGGCCACAACGAGGATGACGGCGGCCATAACGCCATGATCCAGTACAGGGTCCCGAGAGCCACTCATAGGCCAGGTGAACTCCTCACTTTCGAGCCTCAGTGCGCGAAGATCCCGCAGGTCCCCGAGACGTGGGCCTACCTATGGTCTGAAACGAGAGCAAACTGGCAGGCATCCTTCAGCGATACCTTTATCAATGAGTGGGGCGTGGCCATAGCAAGCGATAGCTGCGGCCGCACCAGAGAGGATATGCCGGAGCTCGTGAATGGCGGGATCGGCTATGGGGTTGGACACATCGTCGCCCAGCGGGCAAAGACGGCGAGGGAAGGTGTCCAGATAGCCGCCGAACTGGTATCCCACTGGGGATACACCGGTGCTGGACGGGCATACCAGATCGTCGACAAGGACGAAGGTTGGGTGTTCCAGGTCGTCAAGGGAAAACACTACGTAGCCAAGAGGGTTCCGGACGACGAAGTGTTCTTCATGCCCAACTGGTACACGATCCATCACGTAGATCTCGAAGACACTGAGAATTTCGTAGCTTCGCCTGACCTTATCACCTACGCCATCAATCGAGGATGGTATACCCCCGCCAAAGAAGGAAATTACAGCGATTTTGACTTCGCTCTCGCGTACCAGGATCCGGAGCAGAACCAGGCCGGCAACATGGTGCGCCACAAGAACGCCTTGAGGATCATCCTCGGAAAGGAGCCCGAGGACATCCGCGCGTTCTCGGTCAAACCTCCCAAAAAATTGGGTATCGACGATGTCAAGAAAGTGCTTCGTACCCACTACGAAGGCACCGATGACGACCTTTCGGAGAGCTATTCCAATAACCCGCACCGTACAAAGAACCGGACCATCTGCACGGCAACGACCCTTGAGAGCTCTGTAATCCAGTTCCGCGAGAACCCCGCCTTCACATGCATATGGCGGGCAACCCTGAATCCCTGCACAAGCCCATACGTTCCGTGGTATCTGGGCAGTGAGCGAGTCCCTGCAGGTTACGGTTGGTACGCTCCACACGTTGGCGCGGCCAGTCACTTCAGTGTGCCGCAGGCAGACCTTTCGCACCGTCCCGGCCGCGCTTGGTGGGCGTTCCAGGATGTTCAGGACCTGGCCGATGCCTCCTATGCTGAGGTGATCGGAGAGATCGCTGCCCGGAGAGATGCACTGGAGAAGAAGTGGGAGGCCGCGCAGGCCGAGTTTGAGGCTAAAGCTTACAGAGCCTATGAGGAAGACCCGGCCAAGGCCGTTGCGTTGCTGACCGAGTACACCAACGACCAGGCAGTGCTGGCGTGGAAAGCCTGGAGGAAACTGTTCGCCGATCTGTTGGCTTGAGGGCTTGACCGGCTTGACCGGCTTGACTGGCTCGAAGCCCATATCGTCGACTTTTGTGGGTGCCACGTCCCACATCCACGGCTCCCATGGGTACCATCGCCCATATCGACGGCTTTTGTGGGTGCCACGTCCCACATCGACGGCTCCTATGGGTACCACGGCCCATATCGTCGGCTCTTGTGGGTGCCACGCCCCACATCGACGGCTCCTATGGGTACCACGGGCCCATATCGTCGGCTTTTGTGGGTGCCACGTCCCACATCGACGGCTCCCATGGGTACGACGGCCCCACGATCCTTGGGTAGCCGTCTTCACGGGAGTTGTGGTGGCTTGGCAGCCTTCAAGATGGCGGCCATCCCTTAAGGCTCAAACGTCTTGAGGCGCATCGCGTTGTCATGGAAATCGCGACAGGTTGAGGGGGGTGCCAAAGTGTGCCCCCCTCTTACACGACTTGGCCGAGACCTGAACGCCGTTGTGACCTGGCACAGCCAAGACCTGATCGAATCCGAGACCTACGAGCAGCCGTGGCCTGGGAGCAGCCAAGTTAAAATCGAGACATGAGGAGAGAGTTCGCCGTGAAGAGGAAGATCCAGATAATCACGCTTTCCTACAACGTGCAAGGAAAGGGCACGGGAGGGGCATCAGGACCCGGGGCACTTATCAGGGCAGGGCTTGTCGGGGAGTTACGGCAACAGGGGCACGAATTGCCGGAACCCGTCAGCGTTCAGTTGTCACCTGAAGAGGAAGCCCAGTACGGAGGATGGAATCGCGTGGCGCTTGCGGGAGGCCATCTGTGCCAGCTGGTGAAGAAAGCTAGGGCGGAAGGATCGTTCATCCTAGGGCTCCTGGCAGACTGCAACGGGTGCTTGGGGGTATTGGGCGGACTTCAGAATAGTCTGCGCGGAGGCCTTTCAGACTCACCCATGTGTGAGGGCTCGAACTCGCCGTGCGGACAGCCTATATGTGAGAGCTCGAACTCATCGTGCGGACAGCCTCAGGGAGAGACTTCTCCGGGTGAGACTTCCGGTTGGCCCAGCGAACCGTTTTCCAGGGTTGGCCTGGTATACGTGGATGCCCACGGCGACTACAACACCCCCGATACGAGTCCATCCGGAATGCTCGGAGGGATGCCAGCGGCAGTGGCTGCCGGAAAGTGTCTCCCCCGCTTGAGAAATCGGAGCGGCATACTCACACCCGTACTCTACTCAGACATCATAATGGCGGGCATGCGGGACCTCGATGAGTTGGAGAAAGAAGCATTCGCCGAAGACGGGCTGCCCGTGCTAAGGGAGAAAGACCTCATTGAACTCAGCCCCGGCTTAAGATCAGCCATGACGGATCTTTCAGGTCGTGTAGACACCATCTACGTACACGTGGACCTCGACATCCTGGACCCAAGCGTCGCTCCTGCCGCCGGGCTACCGTCACCGGGCGGGCTGACCGGGGAACGGCTCGGTCGGGCCCTGAGACACATGGTAGGCTACGAAAAGGTCGGCGCTCTCTCACTGGTGTCGTATAGGGCGGACCAGGACGCCGACGGGCGAACCCTTCAGGAAGTCATGAAATCCCTTTTGCTGGCGACCTCAGGGTTGAGACCGGTCGCTTGATCCGGCGATCCGGACCATGAGTCTCAAATCCCGTGAGTTAGGAAAAGCCGCATATCACGGGCGTGTGGTCTCCCAATGGTCGACGGGGGCAGGCTTGCCCAGCCCGTAACCTTGCCCGTAATCTATGCCTAGTTCGGTGATCATCGCCTGGATCTTTTCGTTCTCCACGAACTCGGCAACAGTCTTCTTGCCGACAGCGTGGGCCATGTCATTCATGGCCTGGACAAACACTCTGTGAGTGGGATCGGTATCCATGTCTTTGACGAAGGCTCCATCTATCTTGAGAAAGTCAACAGGTAGGCTCCCCAAACGCAAGAACGACGAATAGCCGGTCCCGAAATCATCAAGGGCGATCGGGCACCCGAGCTCCTTGAGGGCCGAAACCCACTCCCGAACTGCTACAGTGTCGCGGGCCGCAGCGGATTCGGTGATCTCAAAACCTAACCTTGAGGGCTCAACCGGTGTAGCACGCAGTGTTGCCCGTATGAACTCGAGGAAGTCTCGGTCGCTCGCGCTGGTTTGGGAAACGTTCACGAAGAGAGTAAGGTCGGGGCGCTTCTCCAGGAGAGACACGGTCTCTCGAACCACTCTCCGGTCCAATTCAGATATGAGCCCGAAGCGCTCGGCGACAGGAAGAAAATCTCCGGGGTACACTAGCTCTCCCTCTTCGTTCCGAATGCGAGACAGCACTTCGTAGCACAGTACGTCTCCGGTACCGGCCTCAATAATGGGCTGGAGGTGTAGGACGAGAGTATCCCCGGCGAGAGCCCTCTTGATGAGAGGCACCATACGCTGGGCATCAACTTGAGTTCTCTCCGCGGGCAACCCCCTGTCGTAGACGACAATCCTGTTCCGCCCCGTCCGTTTGGCCGCGAAGAGAGCCATGTCGGCATGGGACAAGGCAACATCCGCATCTTGGCTGCTGCCGATTTCAGCGAGCCCTATGCTGATTGTCAGATCAAGACGATCGCTCCCGACGGCCACTCGCGATCCCTGAACCGCCTCCCGTATTTGTCGCGCGATCTCGCCCGCCTCCGGAAGAGGGGTGCCGGGAAATACGATTGCGAACTCGTCGCCGCCCAACCGGGCGATGAAGTCCTTGCCACGGAGTTGGCCCTTGATGGTTTCCGTGATCCTCACCAGTGTCGTGTCGCCCACGTTGTGGGTGAACGAATCATTCACGACCTTGAAGTTGTCGACGTCCAGTATGGCAACTGTAGACCCGGCAAACTGATCGGGATGAAGGCTGCCCAGATACTGCTCCAAGGCCAAGCGATTGGGGAGGCCTGTAAGGTGGTCGTGGGTCGCCATGAAACGGAGTTCATCCTCCACTCTCTTCTGGCCGGACCTCAGGGTCGAGAAGAAGAGACCTACGAACAGCATGCTGCCGCCCGCAGCCGACAAGACATAGGGAAGAAGACCCTTGGCCCAGTCACCCACAGCGAGGTCAACTCCAAACGCGGCAACGGGCACCCCTTTTTCGTCAAACACCGGTGCGACGGCAGAGACCCACACTCCCCAGACATCCACGGTGGGCAAAGCCAAGATAGGTTCCCCACGCCTTAGCCTCTCGGCATAGACGGAAGGCACGTCACCAATGCTCGCCCCAAGGGGGCGGTGTTCCGGGTGAGCCTCATCTACCGCGTCGGCCAGATACGCCGGCCCGCCCGGCAGTTCGGTAAGCAGATATACGGCTCTGCAGTCCG
>DUUV01000121.1 GCA_012841375.1 Candidatus Fermentithermobacillaceae bacterium | reverse complement strand
GCGTTATGTTGCCAAAAGACGAGCATAGCGACACTCTCTGTCAGCATGTAGCCCCCTCAAGAGAATGCGCGAAGCAACACGTACCCCTCGAACACAACAAAGCAGACCAGAAAACCAAGCCTGATCCGACGAAGGGCTCGGCCATCACCTCTACTCTCCATGAAGTAGGCACCTAAGTCCAACAGAAACCAGGTGAACCCACCCAGATGCCCCCAGAACACAATCCAGGCATTCATAAGATGCCCGCGTATGGCAAACAAGAGGAAAGTCGCCATACCTAAGAGAGAGCGCCGGACTCCAGAAGACCATGGACACTTCATGAAGCACACCCTTCCAATGATTTCGAGTCTCGAGAAGAACAATCTACGTAAATGAACACACCGGAGCAGAGATCGGCGGAAGCGCTCGGCGCTTTCCCGCCCCTCAAATCCCATTACATTCTGTATATTCGACGAGACAATATGGTTCGACGGGGGCCATAGAGCCAGTGAGGACATTCCGCGGGGATGTGTGCACTGGTGGGGATGTTCCGCTGGGACCTTTGCACCGGTGAGGGTGTTCCGCTGGGATCTTTGCACCGATGAGGATGTTCCGCTGGGACCTTTGCACTGGTGGGGATGTTCCGCTGGGATCTTTGCACCGGCGGGGACGTTCCACTGGGACCTTTGCACCGGTGAGGATGTTCCGCTGGGACCTTTGCACCAGTGGGGACGTCCCGTGGGAAATGTGCACCCACGGGGACATCCACCACAAGTCTAGGCCGTACGCTGGGCATTTCGCAGTACTGACCGGATTCCGCGCCGTCCGCTCCGGCGCCAACCTCCCTTGCCCCGGAGCCCCAGGCCTCATACTTTGAGACTCACTCTCCTCAGGACGCGTCCCGGGAGAGGCTCCCCATGAACCCGGACTCACTCACCCTAGCCTCCAGGTCTCCTCACCTCAGGCTCTCGAGAATCGCCCCAACCAGCCTGAAGAACACCGTACAGGCCTCGGCTCTAGTCGAATTGGCCTTCGGGTCAAAGACGTTGTCGGGCTTGCCCTGTATGAGGCCGAATTGCTGGCACAGATACACCGCTTCCAGCGCGTACTGGCTGATATCTGCCTCATCTCCAAAGGACGCCTTCTCGGCCACGAGGTCCAGGTTGTAGCCTTTGTACTTCAGGTATCGCAGGAATATGGCGCACATCTGCTCTCTGGTGATGGGCTGATCCGGGCCAAAGGTGCCGTCGTCGTGGCCTCCTACGATGCCGTTCTGGGATGCCCAGGCCACGGCGGCCGAATACCACTGGCCGGATGGGACGTCAGGGAACCCGCCGCCTCCGCCGGACGGCGTTCCGCTCGCTCCCGAAGTTCCGCCGCCACTGCCCGTTCCCGACGTTCCGGCGTCGTCGGACGCTCCGGACGTTCCGCCAATACCCTCCAACCTAGACAAGACCGTCACAAACATGGCTCTCGTCATGCTGCTGTTCGGATCGAACAGCCCCTCGCCCACTCCGCCGAACAGGCCTCTGGCAGCGGCGAACGCGATATACCTCGATGCCCAGTGCTCGCCGACGTCGTCAAATCCTCCGGTGTATCTCAGATAGCCGTAGAGCCCGTTTGCGGGCGCCACAAACACGAGCTTCCCGTCCTCCACCTTGGATAGCGGGACAATAACCCTTGTGCCGTTCACCAAGTAGTACGGCACGAACTCATCGTCGCCGGCGTCCTCAGGGAGAACGAGAGTCACGAGCTGACCGGCGTTCGCCCATATGCTGGCAGCGGGCCCGGCATACTCGTCCTCGTCATCGGGTGGTGAGTCGGATCCGACGGGCGCAAAGTGCGCCGTCACGGTCACGTCGGCGTCCGGCATCACAAACACGGTCGATGCCGCATGCTGGTCGACGAACGAACCGTCGCCGGACGCTCCGCCTGAGGATGACCACTGGACAAACCGGTACCCGGGGCTCGGAACCGCGGTGATGCCTACCTGGTCGCCGGCCACGAAGTAGCCGTCACCTGCGCCGGACACGCCTATGGACGCTTGCCCGCCGATCGTGGCACCCATCACCAGACGGCTGGCCTGGCCGTCGAAGGCTTCGGCGCCGAAGGTGGCAGCGGCGGTCATCGACGCGCCTTCGGCCACCCTGAAACTCCCGACCACATACCCGATGCTCCCGGGCCCAACCGTAAGCAAGCCGCTGGAATCAACCGTAGCCGTGCCTCTTACGGCAAGCGCCTGCCAGTCGACCAGGTCGCTGTCGGTTAGGACAAACTTCCCGGCACCGGGCGAACGCGACCCCGAGCCGGTGCTCGCGACCAGCGTCAGCTGAGTTTGCCTGCCGACATTGGTGCGCAGGTTGTTGTTGGAGAAGAGCTGCCCGTCCATGTAGATGTCCAGCGCGGATATGTCGGCAAGACCCCTGTTCCACACCTGGCAGATGGCCTTCGCGAAGTTGCCCATCTCGTCGGTCGCCACAATGAGAATCTCATGGGACGACACGCCAGGGCCGATGTTACATGTGAAACTGAACACCCCGTCGTTGTCCATGGTGCCGCCAAGTTCGGCGACGGTCTGCGGCTGCCCGCCGAAAAGGGGCTCGCCGTCCACAACGACCGTGAACAGGGCATGGGGATCCGACACACCCGCGATCAAGAGCGAGCCGTCCTGGTCGAAGAGGCCGCCATTGGTCGGAGAAGACAGCATCAGTTTCGGCGGCATGGTGTCCACGGTGAACGAGTGACTGAACCGGAAGCTGTCGCCTTCCTCGTCCTTCCCCTGGATGAGGAGGGTATGGTCGCCGTCGGTGAGACCGGCCAGGCTGATGTTCACCGCCGCCGTCGGAGTCGCAAACTCCCCTACCTGCGCGTCCGAATCCAGAGTCCACGTGCCCACAACCGGCACGTTGGATGTCGCTACGAACTCCACATCCGGAACCGCATAGGTCTCGCGCTGCACGGGAACGATTGCCGGATTCCCTTCATCGTCCAGGCCGGGCTCCATGCGGGTGAGGACCTCATGGGGGGTGCTGCTCGCTACTTTAATGACCGGCGGCGTAACAGCCCGCAACTCCTCGGCGCCGGAAAGCACCTCGCCGCTGCATGCGGTGAAGAGGACCGTTGTCCCACCCGAGTCGTAGACGTTCTTGAACGCCCGAACCCCAATCTTGTAGGATTTCCCGGGCTCAAGGGCATGCTGAACGGGCTGGCCGTTCTCATCCATCCCGGCTACCCGACCGCCGACAAGGATCGGCGCGGGCATCGCACCACCTGAACCCCCGGCACCACCAGAACCGCCGGAACCTCCAGAACCACCGGAACCTCCAGAGCTACCCGGGCCGCCGGAGCCCCAAGTGCCGTCACTCATCTTCTCCCTAACCAAGTTGACAAACGGCGTGGGTACGTACTGGCCCGAATCGTCTCTCTCGTAGACGTTCAGTATGTATCCGTCGTAGCGGTCAGGATTGTCGTCATTCTGGACGTCGACACGGAACATGAGGTCCCCGGCGTTGGTGATGCTCACCGCATCCGGATCAGCCGGCTGGTGGCTATTCGTATAAGATACGCTGGCAGTATCGCTGGTTATCGTGGCTTTGACCACGTCGGCCTTTGAGTATACAGCGCGGACGTAGTAGTTGCCCGTCGGGAGATCTCCGGGGATCGCGAAGACAGCCTGGCCGTATCGAGGAGTGAATCGTTGGATCGTTGGCAGTAACCGTACACTTGCAGTATTCATTCTCTTAAGGCAGACTCCTATCGCACATATGTACGTCAACCTCGTCAACACCGACGCCCCCGGCGCAACGGTTCTCACCGGTGCGCTTCCGCCGCCCTCTCTACTCGAGGTACCCCCATACGCTGTCATCGACGTCTATGGCAGTCCAGTGGAAGTACTCCGACCTGCGGTTTCCAAGTTCATCTACCCAAGTGACTCTGGCCCGAACTTCCTGAAAGACCTCTCGAAAGCCATTGGAGTCAATCTCGGACCGTGGCATGAGGATGAAGCTGCGGCTCACGACCAACCCGGGGGCTCCGTCATTGCCCACGTCAATGGGTGTTTCTGCAAGCACACTGGTGAAAAACAGTGATGGGGCGCGTAGGAAATCTATCATTTCATCGTTGAGCAGGCCAGTTGCGGTAACGTCCCTCATTTGCTCCTTGGGATTGTCGATAGTAATCGAGTAGTGTAGGTAGTAGCAGGATACCTCCTCGTTGAAAACCACCTTAACTGCAGGTGAAGCATCGTAGTGTTCGCTACCGGTAAGAAATGCATCTTCGTAGCAGCTACGTATAGCCTTGATGTCTTCGTCGATCCGCCGTTGGTCCCTATTGCAGCCTGCTAGAGCCAAGGCAGAGATTATGCACAGTATGGCAATGAGCTCAAGGCCCAGAGGAACCAATTTCGAGCGCCTCATCTTATGCCTCTTATGCCTCCCGTCTCGAGGACTCGTTCCAAGGTGCTTAGCTACAGTCAGTCCAGTGGCCACAAGCAGAGATACAACAACTAAAATGAATGGTCAGATACCCTCCCAGTATCCCTGCTGCCAAGGCTGCCGTAACTGCCAGAGGGCGTCAAAGGGGGTTAGGCCGCTCGGAGTCTCGGGTTCTGTTGGTTTTGCCGGGGCCACAGGCTCCGACCTGTTAACTATGTTCATATCACCAACCATCCTCCTCTCCCGGCTGCTCCGGTGCTTAAGACAAACCCTCTTTCCCCTCAGATAGGTACTGAGACTTCCTCAAAGCGCGATACCAAGTCCACATTCTGACACAACTCATGGAGCTCCCACATTGAGGTCGGCGTCACGTCTCCATCTTAGTGGGTAGGTGGATTGCCTTCAAGCGTAATTGTGAGACTAACCTCACTTTTCTCACTGCGCAACCTCACTACGGTGTATACCACCGCCTGTAGAGCTCTTTGGTCAATCGCTGCATGTCACATTCGGGTTCTGAGGACTTGCGTTCCCCACTGAAATGTGGTTGGTCTCTAAGTGTCGCTTCTCTTCGAGAGGAAAACCGTGCAATAGGCAGTACCTGTCTTCGAAACTCCGTCTCCGAGGCTCCGACTGCTTACATTGTGGCTTGGGGAGAGGGTCAGGTGTAATGATATGCTCCAAGCTTTCGTGAGTCAGTCGACCAAAGTCAGTCCAAACTGGACGAAGTGCTTGTCAAACGCAAAGGCGCGACGTATTCCTAAGCGCTCGGCAACTGCAAACGTCGTGGCATCGGCATAGGAGAAGGTCTTGTCCTCATAGGAGCAAATGATGTCCACGGCTCGCTCTTCGTCCTCTGGAAGGACCCGCTCCACAGGCCATATCGCTCCCTCACCCAAGCTCTTGCTATCGCGTAACCGAGTTTTGAAAGGAGTAGAGCGTGGGTTTCAGCCAGAATCAGGTTTGTGATGACAATCGTATCGTCGCTATTGCGCAGTTTCTTTAAGATAGCCACAGCCTGATTGTGATTCGCGTCGGAACGATCCAAGAGAGCGTAGATGGCGCTAGTATCAACTGTTACCGCTTCCATCGGTTGACCTCCCCGTCGGCAAGGTGTCGATCATGGTTCGCCGAGACCCCTGTTTCCCCGCTCTCGCCGATGCCTACCAGCCTCCAGATCGGGTCACTGTCGTCCAGGGGGCGAGTTACCTCGACTCTTCGCATTCGGATCTCACTTCCGTCGACGGTTACAGCTAGTACATCCCCGGCTGAGATTCCGAGAGCGCGCCTGATGTTGACTGGAATAGTCATCTGACCTTTGCTGGTCACTCTTACGATATCGCCGGCCATGGTATACCTCCCGCAGGAATTCCTTACGTAGAGCATACCTCCAGACGGATCGCCGTCACAAGTCTTGCAGACGTGTGAGATACCTCGAGAAATGCTTTCGAAAGGCCTCGGTAGCCCCCACCATACCGTCCTTGACGGCCAGCTCCTCCGTTCCTCTCCTGAAAGCCGCAAGACTGCAACCTTGCCTTCTTACTCCAACCTCTCCAACTCGGGGTCGCAGGTCACCAGCAAGGCTTCCTCCCCTTGGATGAGCCTGGGTCGCGTCTACAAGGCGCTATTGCTCTCTGACCTGGCCAAAGCCACTAATCCTACCGCCCTTCACCACTTGGTTCTTCTCACGACCGATCCTTCTGAAGAGACAAAGCATGGGATGCCCTGGCCGAGACCGGGAAGAAACCCCAAGAAGTGGGCTCTCACCTTAAAGCAGCACTCCACTCGCACCGTGGGTTCTTCCCGGTCCGGCGTGTTGAAAACACGAGCTGAGATGGAGAAGTCGCGGACGACGTTCCCCAAAGCCCCGATGTTTTCGTTGGTGACTTGTACAGCCTTCGCTTCTCCCATCGCGGGATCAATACGCACTTCCCCTGCAGCCAGGGCTTCCCAGTCGAGTTCTATAACCCCGGCCAGAGCACCCAGATCACACGCTCCTTGAACCGCCCTCTTGGCGAAGTACACCATTCCTAGATCCAGAACCATACCTACCGTAAGCACCGCCACAGGCAGGAAGACGGCGACCAGGGCCAGGACCGCGCCGTCCTCAGATTTCGAGAACGCCTGCAGTCCCGGCCGAGTACTTCTTCCCAGTTTTGCTCTACCTCGGAACAAACTCACTCCTGGTCACCGCCTTGGATGTCAAAGGAATCGTGTTTCCCACTATGGCCCTCACGACAGGGCTTACGACTTTGTAGTCGTAATGGAGCTCCACACGTATGGTGGTCCCGTAGATGGCCTGGCCCGGCGAGACGAGCGCAGTCACATCATCAGGGTCAATGCCTCCTACCGTCAGACTGTCGCTCAGCCTCTGGAGGGCTCCTGGCGTCCTCCCGCCTTCAACCGCGCAGACTCTAGCCGTTTCTCTGGCAGCAGATGTGAGCACCGTCTTGGCGTTCATAAGGAGCCCGCCCTCCAGGATTGAGAAGAGGATCACAACCAAGAGGAACACAACTAGGCTGAACTCGACGAGGGCTTGTCCTGAACTGTCTCTCCTCAAATCACGCCACAGGTTCATGGTGTGGCGGGGAGCTCTTCGATTACGTTCCGGATCCTGTCCTCAAGGGCCCTACCGAGTTCGCCGAGAACCGTGATGAGCGCAACAGCGATTAACACGAGGATAAGCGCATATTCTGCTACGGTCGCCCCCTGTTCATCTGACCAGACCTCTGCAAACCGCGACACCGCTTTCTCCCACCAGAGCCGAGTGCGTACATACAATGCCGTCATGTCTTCACCTCCCTACACAGTGACATCAGGTGTGTTCACCATCCGGCCTCGATAAACGCCAGTATATGGGGCATGACTGAGACCGCCAGTACGGGCGGCAACAGAAAGAACACTGTGATGGCTGAGAGTCTGATCGGAAGCGCATTGAACCTCTCTTCCATGGCCCGTCTTTCTTCGTCGTATCCGTCGTCGGAAAGCCTTTTCAGCATGTCGGCAACCGGGGTTCCCAGTATCTCGCTCTGGGAGAGAAGTGCACGTAAGCGTCTCACGTCGGGAAGCCCGCACCCTTCCATTGCGCTCAATGCCCTGCTCAGGCTGGCGCCTCCCATCAAACGAAGTACTACCTTCTCGGTTTCCTCTCTCATTGCTCCACGCGCGCGGTTGGCCGCAGTCTGGAACGCGTCTCCGGGCCCCATGCCGGAGAGCGTAGCTACGGCCATGCTTTCAATAAGGAACGGCCACTCACGGCCCAGCTCACGCTGCCTCTTCATGCGCCTATGGTTCTTAACCAAACGGTGTCCGGCCCAAATCGAAACCAGCGTAATGAGTCCGATACGGCCAAACACCACCCAGACTCCCAAAGCCGCAAGAGCACATAGCGCGGTTTTCAACCCTCCAGAGAAATGCCGGACAGCATCCCTGGGAGCCAGTTCCCGCGGCGCGGCAAACCCCATCCGCCTGAAATCGGCTCTCAAGACCCAAAGCCCGAAAAGAGCTCCGGAGGCGCCAAAAGCGAGGGGCCCCAGAAAACGCTCCATCTCAGTCACTCCTCCCGCGCGTGACTGTAGAAAGGGCTGAAGCGATGAGGACCACACCCACGATCCACAACCCAGCCGAAGACGCCAGGATGGCCCTGCCCCTCGGGCTCGACAACCCCTGGCTGATTAGGGCGGGATCGTAGAAGTACGTGATTGCTCCTATGATCCAGGGAAGCGCAATCAGGAGGACGGCGGTCAGCCTCGATTCGGTTATCTTGGCTTGTGCCTCCTTAATCAAGGAACGCTTTCGACTGAGCACTTCGGCGCTGTGACACAAGAGGGAAGGCAGGTCACTTCCCGTAGAGAGACCGGTTTCCACTGTTGCCGCCAGCCTCTCCATCTCGCTTCCGCTCGCTTGACTGTGGAACGCCTGGGCCAGCGGGGCTCCTGCCTCGTAAGCCCTGACTACTCCCTTTAGAGACTCGTGGGCCGGGGTTGATCCTTCCTCGGACACTCCCCGGACAGCCTGGGGAAGAGTCTCGCCGGCCCTTAAGCGGAAGGCCAAGGAGTAGAAAACCTCCTCCCATATGTGCGGCTCGCATTTGGGGCTGAAAGCGGACATCGCCTTGAGTACACAAGCCAGTAGTCGATTTGTCATCCCACGGTTCGCTCCGCGTCGAAGGGCGGGAGACTTTGCGGGATCGCGGACGCTTCCCACATAGAGCGAAGCCGTAAAGACGGTCGCGGCTGCCAGTACGCTGCTCACGATAGTCAGGAGGCATCTCCCCCGTTCAAGTTGTCGAGGGCCTTCTTCAGCGTCTCGCTTACCTCCGGGCGCACTTTACTGCTGAAGAAGTCAGGTAGTTCCGCGCCGGACAGACTTCTCTGCGCGTCATACACCGGCACTGTCTTGACTTCTCCGCGGCTCACGCCAACGAGGGATATCTCAACAACACGTCTCGCCCCGCTATCCACCCTAGCTTGCTGTACGACGACGTCGACGGCGGCCCCGATCCATGACTCCAAGACGTTCAAAGGGACGGATTCGTGAGCCATAAGTGCCATTGCGGTGAGACGAGACAGGCAATCACGAGTTGAGTTGGCGTGGACCGTGCTCAGGCAGCCTTCGTGCCCGGTGTTCATGGCGGCGATGAGGTCGAAGGTTTCGGCCCCGCGGCATTCGCCTATGATGAGCCGGTCGGGCCTCATACGAAGTGCGTTCCGTAGAAGGTCTCTTATGGTAACCCTGCCTTTCCCCTCAACGCTTTCCGGCCTGGTCTGAAGGTATATCACGTGGTCCAAGGATAGCTTCAGTTCCGATGAATCCTCAATGACAATTACCCGCTCGTCCTCTCGGAAGAGGTTGGCCAGGACGTTGAGGGTTGTGGTCTTGCCCGTGCCGCTCCCTCCTGAGACCACGATATCGAGTCTCGCGTCCACGCATGCCTTGAGGAACTTGGCTGCTTGGCGGGTCACCGTCTCCAGAGAGACAATCTCGTCCAACGTGGAGTAGCGCCTGGGAAAGCGCCTGATGGTCAGCACCGGACCTGTCAGAGACAAAGGAGGAATCACTGCGTTGACCCGGGAGCCGTCGGGAAGCCGGGCGTCCACGTACGGAGACGATTGGTCCACTCTCCTGCCGGCACTCCCTACAATACGGTTGATGAGCTCCAGAACATGCCTTTCATCTGAGAAACGGGCAGAGGTCTTATGGATCACTCCATCTCGTTCCACGTAGACCTCATGTGGGCCATTCACCATGACCTCGGTTACCGTCGGATCGTCCAGGAACTCGTCAATGGGCCCCAGACCGCAAAGTTCCTGCACAATTCTCTCGGCCAGGTCCTTTCGCGTGAGGCGGCCCACATATAGCTCCCCAGACACTATGAGTTCCGAGACCAGAGCCACAACTTCGTTCCTCTTGGCCCGTGACAGCCTTGCTTCCATGACCAAACCTGCGTGACTCTCAAGTACCTTTTCTCTCACGGTCTCGATAACGTCTTCCAATGACCGCTCCCTTGCCGTTTGGGCTTTTCCCAGAGTCCGGTAGGGAGACAATTCGAGTTTCTTGATGAGGCTCACCAGAAAAGCCCCCTCCTTCGCGGAGTTTTCTTCATTGATGTCGTTCTGCCCAATCCGGGTGATAGGTGGTCTAGGATGCTCCACACCGCCTCGGAGATCTCGCTCTTGGAGAGGAGGGCCAGCGGACGGCCCTCGAATACGGATCGTTCGGCCGCCTTGCGGTCTTCGGGGATCGCCCCCGCAAGCTCTACCCCAAGGAATTCCTCGACCTTTGGCAGCGGCATGAGCGAGTCCTTGGAGGCCCTGTTTACCACCACTGCCATGGCAGACCCCGGTATACCCAGCTTTGTGAAGATGTCCATTGCCGAGCGACACTGCTTCAGGGAGGCTACATCCTGAGTGGTGACCAGGACGATCTTAGTGGCCGCGTCGACGCACTCCCCAACCACGTCGGAAGCCATATCCGGTGCCGTATCCACGTAGGTCAACCCCCACCTCTTCGCCGAAAGGGCAAGGACCGACTTGACGACTTCCGGAGTAACCAGATCGGAAAGCTCGGGCTGCCTGGGTCCGCATATCACATTCAGGCCCGAAGGCCCGTGCCGGCGGGCGTACTTCTCGAGACCTTCGGGGCGGATATCCGAGAGGACCGGGATAAGATCGGTTATGGTTGGCCCGTCGAGGAGGTCAAGGTGGACCGCCACGTCTCCCGAGCACAAGTCCATGTCTAGAAGCACTGCGTTGCCCCCCGTCGCCATTGAAGCGGCACACGCCAGGTTCGCCGAAAGGAAGGTCTTGCCCACGCCGCCTTTGGGACTCCAGATGACCACCGTCTGGGATGCCAATACCGTGGTCGACCCGGGAACCTCACTCACATCCTCCCTCATCCTGTTGGTGGAGCCGTCCAACACGGTAACCGTTGACGATGGATAGGCTGCCTTGAACCGTGCTGCCCACGCCTCGAGGCTTTCCCCCCGGGGCGAGAGGGACACGTCAACCACGACTAAGTCAGGACGAATTCCCGATGCCACGTACTCCAGCAGGGAGAGGTCTCGAAAAGAGCCTCCTATCCTGGCTTTCGGCCACCGAGCCGAAACGGCTTTCTCGGTATGGGAGTCTCCTGCTATCAGCACAAGGGGGCTATCGTTCATCACGGCAGCCAGGCCTCCGTCTTAGGCGCGCTCTCGACCGGGAAAGATTCTTTGGGTGACAGAAGCAGGCTTACGGCGCATGTCTCTATGCCGCCGGCGATCGCCTCGGCCTCGGCCCTTTTGGCCAGCACAACAACACCCGCGAAGGCCCCTGAAGACGGCTCACGACAGACCTCGACCACCAACAGGGACCTCACGATCAAGGAAGCCTGCCCTCCTCCCAAGGTGGCAGCGTAAGTCACACCTCTGGGCGTAAAAACTACGTCCACTTTCTCGCCGCGCTTGATGAACCCGCCGACTGCCCGCTCCTCTCCCGCCGGGACAAACACGCACCTCATGTCCGGCTCCAGGTCTACCGACAATCCGATTTCGCCCTTCCCGCGAGCCACGTGACCGCTCATAACCACTTGTCCGGCCAGAATGCGCGTGAGCGCATAGGCGCCCTGAAGGGGCCCGGGCTCGGCGAAGTGGTCTTTGGGCACGGCCTTCCGCGGGTAGTTGACAACCCTGAGGTCTTTGGGCTCGATTCTCTCGTGCTCATGGATTTCACGGGCGGCTACCACCACAGGTGATGTGACCACATATGGGGATATGGCCGCATGGGAGATGGCGGCGGCAGAAATGCCGAGGATGCCCGATATTATGAGAAGCCTGTGCTTCCGAAGAATCGTTCTCAAGTCGTCATATCGCTCCTCTTCGAACAATTGGGCCGCGCCCGGCCGGGAAGGGCTTGCGAAGGGCACCGGTGGCGTTTGAGCGTCAGGGAACTGGCCGCAGCGATCCACCCCCTTTCACACTGCGGTCCAACGACCTGAAGACCGGGCGCGTCGCTGGCAGTTATTGCCAGCGACGCCAGATTACAGGAAGTCCCAGGAGTTGTCAACATCCGCACCCAAATTTTCCATGACTTGACATATAGCGGGCAGAATCTGTTACTATGTGTCGGGGGCACGGTGGACCGGAGGTTCAGCTAGTATGAGAAAGTCCACTGTGAACGCTGTCTTTATCTCGTGTGCAGCTTGTGTGTCCCGGATATCCGGTGCAATTGGCATATCTACATCTGGCATATCTCGCATATCCGGTGTATCTCGCGTATCGCGAATATGCTGTACCAGGGCCCTTGTGGCCGTAGTGCTTGCGGTCTTGGGGGTTTTGGGGGCATTCGGCGTAGGCGCCTCTGCTTCGGCCCAAGGAGATCCCTGGTACATCGACGCCGGTAGCCACTGGTCGGGAACCTACATAAAGATCCTCTGGCAAGAGGGTGTCACCGATGGAGTGGTTTCCCCATCAAACCCCGGCATATCCTGGTTTTATCCCGACAGTTATGTCACCAGGGCCCAGTTCGTCGTAATGCTCACCAAGGTCTTTGGACTTCCCCCGGCCTCGCCCGAGATCCCGTCCTATCCTGACGTACCCAAGACCTACAACATGCTGTACGGCAAGCCGGCCTGGCAGTCTATCGAGGGAGCCCTGTCCGGCGGGATTTCCCTCGTAGCCCCCGGCCTCAGCTTTTACCCTGATGGCTCCACAACCAGAGAGGACGCCGTAGCCTTTCTGGTGAGGTCCCTGGACTTGGAGCCTTACGCGTCTTCCCTCTCCCAGACCGAGGCGAACAACATCCTGAGGAGGTTCAGGGACTGGCAAAATGTCTCGCCAGACCGGAAAAACGCCATGGCTTGCGCGGTGCAGCTCGGGATCATCGAGGGATATGATGACGGTACCGTCAAGCCCGGACGGTCTATGACCCGGGGAGAAGCCGCGACCGTCGTGTACCGGTCTTGCCTTATCAGGTTCTCGGCGAGAAAGGACAGGTTTTCCCCTGACGGCGATGGCGTCGACGAGACGGTTGACTTTGACTTCGTATACCTCAAGAACCAGAGCGTGAAAACGTGGCAGGCGGTAATAGCCGGCGAATCTTTGTTACCCGTTTATCACTTCAACAAGAGCCAGGCCCCCGGGGAGCCGCCGCCTTCTGTCACTTGGGATGGCCGTGACAACTCCGGAAATCCGCTCCCACGCGGTCTTTACCTCTACCAGGCACGAGTTGAGGACGTGAGAGGGAGGGTATTCCTATCCATCACAAAGCCCCTGTATCTTGAGATCCACTCACTGGATGCGCGCCTCAACCCGCAGGAGTGCGTCGACGGCCAGGCCCTCACGGTCATCGCCGAGACAGTGCCTCAGGCATCCATGGTAACAGCGGAGTTCGCGGCCGGGCCCGTCAGGAACCTCTCCTCCCCTGACGGAGGATGGACTTGGATCCTGGAAGTGACGGTGGGTCCTCCGCTTCCCCTTGGACGCCAACCGGTCACGGTCCGGGCCGAGTTTCCCGGCGCTGTTCGAACCGAGACGCTGTTTCTTGAGCGCGTCCAAGACGCCTGGATCCTCGCCTCCGTTGAACCGAACCCGGCTTCCTGGGGGCAGACTCTGCGACTGGAAGCGCTCTCGGCGCCCTCTATTCTGGAGGTGTCGGTCTCTCTGTTTGGTGAGATCACCCGCCTCTCCGAGAGGTCACCCTGTGCCTGGGAGGGCACTCAGACGGTGCCCCATGGATTGGCAGCAGGATTCTATCCAGCGGTGTTCACGGGTACGACCGAACACGGAGCTGTCTCCGCAACCGTTTGGGTGGAGGTGAGAGACCCGAGCTCAGAAGAGATAGTCTATGTCTTATCCAAGTGAGGCGGGCTAAGGTCCGACCGCGCCTCGCTCAATGACGCGACTATGTCCCGGTAAGGTACGAGAAAGGCCCGGTCCTCGATGGGACGGGCGTCCAGGGCTTCCTGGAGCAGCTTGCCGGCGTCGCGGCGCCTGTCTTCGGCTCGGGCGACCTGACCCGCCCAGAAAAGGACGTCGGGATTCCTGGGATCGAGTCTGAGCGCTTCTTCACTCTCGGCTCTCGCCGCGTCCGGCATACCCAGGGACAGGTAGCACTGCGCCAGGCCCAACCTGGCCGGGACAAGGCGTGGGTCTTTCCTCGACGCCGATTGATACGCCGAAGCGGCCGCCGTGACATCGCCTTTGGCGCTAAGAACCGTTCCCAGCGCCATGTCGCCGAGGACGCTGTCGCCCGACAACTTGCCGGCCAGGACGGCTTCGCTGAGCGCCTCCTCATACCTACCCTGCCTGGTCAAAACGGCAGAGAGCAGGAAATGGAGGTATGGGTCTTCGGGAAGCTTGGTCACGGCTTCTTCCAGGAGCTTGGCTGCCTCGACCAGGTCACCTTCGGC
Source organism: Candidatus Fermentithermobacillaceae bacterium (assembly GCA_012841375.1). Lineage (GTDB taxonomy): Bacteria > Bacillota > Sulfobacillia > Fermentithermobacillales > Fermentithermobacillaceae > UBA3951. The sequence continues at coordinate 89,625 of DUUV01000121.1, read as the reverse complement.
GTAGGCAAGGCTGCCCAGGGCGCAATATGCTTGGGGAGTGGCCCGATTCGTGGCCACGGCCTTACGGTAGCGTTGGTGTGCCTTTTGGTAGTCATGAAACACCCATCTATCCGCGAAGCCGAGGTGCTCGTAGATGATCTCGGGCGCGACCAGGAGGCCGGAGAACACCCAGAGGAGCAGGGCGCCGAAAACCACTCTCCCGTCCACCAGGCCTCCGGCCCAAAGGCCTATTCCCAGCGCAACGAAAAGGATGGTGACATAGTTCCACCAGTGCCGGCTCGAGAAACGTTTTGGTTCCTGGATCAACGCATACCCTCCTGTGCTATATTGTGCCCAAGAAGGGAAGCCGGCCCGCCTCTTTGAGGTGAGCCGGCTTTTCGGCTTCTCTTTCCGTCGCTAATTCGTCAATTGACCAGACTGCCCGTCTCCAGGAGCTTCGCCTTTTCCTTGAGGAGTTCGATGTACTTCATGCCGGCGCCCGTGTTGAGGATGAGGACCGAGTCGTCGGCACCGACTACGGCCATTTCCTTGATCTTCTTGGCGGCCACTACCGCTGCGGCGCCTTCAGGGCATATGAGGGCCCCCTCGGTCTTGGCTAGGTGGCTCCAAGCCGCCAGTATCTCATCGTCAGTAACGGTGAGCGCCGTTCCGCCCGACTTCCTAACCGCTTCAAGGACAAGGAAATCGCCCAGCGCCGAGGGAACCCGAATTCCCGCCGCTACCGTATGGGCTCCCTGGAAGAAGTCCGCCTTGTCTTTGCCCTCTCTGTAAGCCTTGACAATCGGGGCACAACCTTCGGCCTGCACGGCCACCATCTTCGGGAGAGGCCCTCTCAGCCAGCCCATTTCCTTAAGCTCGTTGAAAGCCTTCCACATGCCGATTATCCCGACGCCGCCCCCGGTTGGGTAAATGATGGCACTGGGCAGGTCTTCCTCAAACTGTTCCCAAATCTCCAACCCCATGGTCTTCTTGCCCTCGATACGGTAAGGCTCTTTGAGGGTAGCCACCTCAAACCACCCGTACTTGGCACAAGCCTCTTTCACGGCTTTCCCCGCATCGGAGATAAGACCCCTCACCAGGTAGGTCTCGGCTCCGTAAGCGACGCATTCGGCTTGGGTGGTCAATGGAGCGTCCTCGGGCATGACTACGACCATCTTGATGCCCGCTCTCGACGTATACGCGGACCATGCGGCTCCCGCGTTGCCGGCGGTGGGCATTGCCAAGGCCTTGAGCCCCAGTTCTTTGGCCCGACCAACCCCGACCGCGGCGCCCCTCGCTTTGAACGACCCGGTTGGGTTCATTCCTTCGTCTTTGAGGAATAACTTCTTGAGCCCGTACTCCGAGGCGATCTTGTCCAATGAATAGACAGGAGTGCCTCCCTCGCCCAAAGACAACATGTTTTCTTCCTGGGATACGGGAAGCAGCTCACGGTAACGCCAGAGCCCCTCGGGTCGCCCTTTCCAGACGTCTGGGTTGACCTCTTTGGCGAGTCTCCCCAAGTCATACCTGACCAGCAGCGGGGTGCCACACTCGCAAAGATTCTGCGGGCGCGACGCTTCATAGGTCTTGTCACATTTCGGGCAGTACAGTTCTTTCAAATATGTCGCCATCTCGCCGGCGTCCCCCGGGGACGCCTCACTCCCCTCTCCTCTTAGTGTTGTTTGTCTCGATTACCGATTCTTTGCCCGTGTCTCCCGGCCCTTCGCCTATTTGGCCCTCGTCCGGCGACTCAAGGGTAAGTCGGCCGAGGAGACCTTCGCGAAACTCATGGATGAACGTCCTGTATGTTCGCTTGAGATCCACCAGCCCTCCCTCACTCAGAAGTCCCTTCGCGGCCCCCCACTCCTCCAGGTACTCTTCCGGCTCGTGTCCTTGAGGAGCGATCTTCGCGGCCAAATAGTACGCAACATCCGCGGCATCATACCTATTGTCGGGGATGGCCCAGGCCGCGGCCAGTTTCATCTGCGCCTCGCCTTTGACCAGCGATGTGTCTACTACTCCCGGAGTGTCCAGTATCTCCAAAAAGCCCCTGCCCTTCAGCCAGTTGCTGGAACGCGTGAGTCCCGGCTTCGCTCCGAAGGGTGCCTTGGTTGTGCCCAGGAGGCGGTTGGCCAGCGAGGACTTGCCCACGTTGGGCGGGCCGAACAGCATGATCCGGAGCGGCCTGTGGAGAAGAACGGCCGGCTTCTTGGCGTCAATCTCCGCCTTCATCGATCGAAGGTGACGGAGGAGCCGGGCCACGCCGCCGCCCCTCTTGCAGTCCACGGCGAAACTAGGGTTACCCCGGGAGGCAAAAAACTCGACCCAACCGGCGGTCATCTTAGGGTCGGCCAGATCCGGTTTGGTTAGTACGTATATACGGCGCCGCTTGCGGAGATAAGGCTCGGCCAGCTTCACCGAAGTCAAAGGGATCCGGGCATCTGCGAGAAAGAGAAACACATCCACCAAGCCTAGGGCCTTTTCGGCCGGTAGACCGGGATGTGTCTTCTTTACCGACGCCTTCTTCGAGCGCGCGGTTACCTTATTGCGCCCATGTCTTTGAGGGGCCATATCACGAACACGGCCTTTCCCTTGACCAGGCTTAGTTTGACAGGACCGAACATGCGAGAGTCCTCGCTGTTGGTCCTGTGGTCTCCCATGACGAATATGGAGTCCTGAGGCACCGTAACGCTCTTCATTTCAAAGAGCCCCGGAAACCTGACGTACGGTTCTTCCTTGAGCTGACCGTTTACGTATAACCTGCCCAATCTCATCTCAACGGTATCGCCGCCGACCGCCACGCACCTCTTGACGTAGTCTCTTTCGGGATCAAGCGGGTAGCGGAAAACGACCACGTCGCCTCTTTTCGGCTGGGAAAACCGGTAGGCCAGCTTGTTTACAAGGAGCGACTGGGAGTCCCACAAGGTCGGCTCCATAGAAGGCCCATCCACCAAGAACCTCTCGATCACGAAAGCCCGCACCAGGACCGCTATGAGTAGGGCTATGAGCACGGTCTCCAGGATATCCCGCACCGTGTTCATGACTATCTTCTCTGCTCGGCTATCCTGGCTGACTTGCCTGACAGGCCTCTCAGGTAGAACAGTTTCGCTCGTCGGACCCTACCTCTTCGCACTACTTCGATCTTGGCTATCCTCGGCGAGTGAACAGGAAAGGTGCGCTCTACCCCTATCCCGTAGCTGACTCTCCTCACGAGGAAGGTCTCTCTGACGCCGCCGCGCTGCCTGGCGATGACGACGCCGTCGAAAACCTGGATCCTTTCGCGCCCGCCCTCAACGACTCTGTAATGGACTCTTACCCGGTCTCCCGGAGCAAAAGCCGGTATGTCTTTCTTCATCTGCGACTCTTCAATGAGTTTCAGAACGTCCACGCTTGTCACTCCTTACCACAAATCGTTGCCGTCTCTTCTCTCTTCCTTCAAGACTTCGGCTAAAATGCGTCTGTCCTCGTAGGTCAAGACTGCGTCACGCAGGAGGTCTTTGCGCCTTTCAAGGGTGCGCCGGAGGGATTCCTTTCTCCGCCACCTCGCGATAGCCGCCCTGTCCCCTCCTCGAAGCACGGCGGGAACCTCCATCCCCAGGAATTCCTGAGGCCTCGTGTACTGCGGTCCCTCGAGCAGGCCGTCTGAAAACGAGTCCGCTTCGGCCGAGTTCTCATCACCCAGGACACCGGGAAGGAACCTTGATGTCGCGTCCAAGACTGCCATGGCCGCGATCTCCCCTCGAGTCAGGACGAAATCTCCTATGGAGATCTCATCGTGGGCGAAAGACCGGATCCTCTCGTCAAACCCCTCGTAATGACCGGCCACCAGGACCAGCGGATCGCGACAGGCAAGTTCCTTTGCCACTCCCGCGGCGAACCTACGCCCCTGGGGCGTCATCAGCGCCACGTAAGGCTCGCTTTCCGAGTCCCGCCGGACCCAAGCCAGGGCCTCGTAAAGGGGCTCCGGCTTCATGACCATCCCCGGCCCCCCGCCGTAGGGGTAATCGTCAACGGTGCCGTGGGCATCGTGGGCGAAATCCCTGATGTTGACCGTTGTCACTTGAAGGATCCCGGCTTCCCTGGCTCTTCCCACTATGCTCGAGTCCAGGACCGGCCCAAAAACCTCGGGAAAAAGGGTGAGGATGTAGATTCTCATTGCTCAGGCGTTCCGGTGAGCTGATTGTCTGAAGCCATTTTCACCGTTACCGACCCGCCCTCACGAAACGCCACGACCCTTCCGTCCTCCAGGACGATCTCGGCCGACAGGACCTCCGGCCAGTTGTCTCCAACCTTCACTTCACAAAAACCCTGAATCTGGCCCCGCACAACTTCCTGGCCCTCGCGAAGCCTGGCGATCTCCTTGAGCTTGGCCACAAGGGCGTCTTTCCGCGCCGAAAGTTCTTGAGCTTTACGCTCCAGCGCTGCGGCCTCGTCGTTCCTTCCCGAAGCCCGGCACCTTTCGATCTCGGCGGCGGCACGCTCGATCTCCTCGTCAACATCCCTTATGGCCTTCTGGGTCTCTGCTCCGAGCCGGGCCCGGAGCGCGGGTGTGACTCTCGATTTCACGGTCACCGCCCTGGAGATAAGCACCAAAGACACCGCCCTCTACTCAAGAATCTCGACAGTCGCCCTCTTGCCCTCTTTGGCCGCGGCAGCCTGCACAAGCGCCCTGACGGCGTGAATGACCCTGCCCTTGCGACCGATTATCTTCCCCATGTCGTCGGGCGAGACTCTGAGTTCGAATACGACTGCCCTCTCGCCCTCAACTTCGTTTACCTCGACTTTGTCGGGCTCGTCAACGATAGCCTGTGCGATGAATGTTACCAGGTCACGTAGCATATTAGCCCTCCTCGTGCCTGACATGCTTCCATGTGTGACACAAGCGTTACTTCTGCTTCTTGGCCGCCCACTTCTCGATAACCCCGGCCCTGGCCAGGATCGTCTTGGCCGTAGGTGTAGGCACGGCGCCGCGCTCCAACCAGAGAAGCGCTTTGTCCTCCTGTACCTTGTATACCGCAGGGTCCTTTGTCGGGTCGTAGTAGCCCAACTCCTCAATGGGCCTGCCGTCCCTCTGGATCCGGGAATCGGCCACTACAATGCGATACGCAGGGGCCTTCTTCGCGCCTATTCGCTTAAGCCGGATCTTTACCGCCAACTTGCCGCATCTCCTTTCTCGTACCTTCTCTCTCTTCTAGTATCAGGGCAGGCGAAACCTACCCATCTTCTCAGGCGACATCTGGAACATCATCTTCCTCGCCTGGAAAAACTGTTTGAGCAGCCGGTTTACATCTTGCACCTGGGTGCCACTGCCTCTTGCTATCCTTCGCTTTCTGGACCCGTCGATGATCTCGGGCTTCCGCCTCTCATGAGGCGTCATCGAACTGATTATAGCCTCCAGCCGGCTCCATTCCTTGGGGTCTATATCCACGTCTATCTTCATCTTGTTGAAACCGGGGATCATCCTGAGGAGGTCGCCGAAAGACCCCATCTTCTTGACCTCTTTCATTTGGTCCACAAAGTCCTCAAGGGTGAACTCTTTCCTGCGGAGCTTGCGCTCCATTTCCTGGGCCTTCTTCTCATCGAAAGAAGCCTGGGCCTTCTCGATAAGCGTGAGGACATCTCCCATACCCAGTATCCTTGAAGCCATGCGGTCGGGATGGAATACCTGGAAGTCCTCGAGTTTCTCTCCGGTTGAGGCGAACTTGATGGGCTTTCCCGTAACCTTGGCGATGGAAAGCGCAGCGCCGCCACGGGCATCAGAGTCGATCTTCGTGAGGATGATTCCGGTAAGTCCGACGGTCTCGTCGAAAGCCTCGGCCACCCTGCAGGCTTCCTGCCCGGTCATCGCATCGACCACAAGGATGCTCTCCCGGGGGCTGACAGCCTCTTTGATGCGCTTCGCCTCGTCCATCATCGCGTCATCCAACTGGGTACGCCCGGCCGTGTCGAAAATCACGACGTCGTAGGCGGAGGTGCGCGCCTTTTCGTAGCCCTGCTTGGCGATAACGGCAGGATCGGTACCGGTATCCATTGTGAAGAAGCCCGCTCCGGCTTTTTCCGCCAGGATCTCAAGTTGTCGCTGGGCAGCCGGACGATACACATCGCATGACACAAGCATGACCCGGCGACCGCTCTTCTTGAGGTTGAGGGCCAGCTTTCCGGCAGCCGAAGTCTTGCCTGAGCCTTGGAGCCCGAACAAAGCCAGCACGGCAGGCGGGTTTCCGGAAAGGTCCAAAGGTTTTGCCCGGGTTCCCAAGAGATGGACCAGTTCGTCATTTACTATCTTTATGACCTGCTGGGCAGGGGTGAGGCTGTCCAGCACTTCCTGAGACAGGCTTTTCTCCTTGACCGCCGCGATAAACTCCCTGACAACCTTGAAGTTGACGTCTGCCTCAAGGAGCGATAGGCGGACTTCGCGCAGGGCTTCCTCAACATCCTTCTCCGACAGCTTCCCTTTTCCGCGGAGTCTCTTGAAAACGCCTGCGAGGCGCGCTGAAAGATTCTCAAACTCCATCTTCGCCATCACCACCGCTCAAGATAGGACAGAGTACCCTGAGGCACATATCTCTGACTTCTCTCCAGTTCTCCGAGTTCATGGATCTGAGCTTGGCGACAATGTCGGAGACGAGGGCCTCTTCACTGCAAATCCGTTCCCGGAGCCCGATTCTCTCCTCAAGTTGGCGCAGGGCCCTCTGGCCCCTCTTGAGGGCATCGTCGCAAGCCTGCCTGGAGATCCCCAGCCGCTCCGAGATCTCCATGAGTGACAGGTCCTCGTGCAGTTTGAGGGTCAGGACTTCCTGTTGCCTGGGAGCCAACATCTCCCCATACAGGTCGAAAAGGACCGAGAACTCATGAACCTTTTCGGGCGAGTATGACACGGTTTCAGACCTCACTGTCCTGGTTTAAACCTTTACACCCTTGAATCCTACACCTTTGACCGGATGAGGTCAAGTTGCTCCTTGCAGGGAAAACCGTCTCCCACAGGGAATATCCTGCGATATCCGGGGCTCGTTGGCGGGAGGCAGAACACTGTGAGCAACACCAAGAAGCATATCTTGAGCGGCCAGGGTCGCGTAGTGCTGGAACTGGCTATGGGTCTGGACATTGGGGGAGCCGAGACTCATATAGTCAGCCTGTCCAGGTCCTTGAGGGAGATGGGCTGGAATGTACTCGTGGCGTCCGGTGGGGGCCGGCGAGTAGAAGACATTACGGGTTCGGGGATCGAGCACTTCGACGTGCCGCTGGGCTCCCGAAACCCTTTGAAGATGCTCCGGGCATACAAGAGCCTCATAGATATTGTGAAGTCGCGTAACGTGGACTTGATCCACGCTCACGCCAGGATCCCCGCCTGGATCGGGACCTACGTTTCAAGACAACTGCACGTCCCGCTGGTGACAACCTATCACTGGACTTTCGTATCCGGTTTTCCATGGAACCTTGTGTCGCGTCAGGGCGACTTGACCATAGCCGTCAGCGATGTCATCAAGGATTACATCACGAGAGAGTTCGGGTTTGACGGAGAGAAGATAACGGTCATTCCCAACGGCATCGATTGCCGGGAGTTCCGGCCTCTCTCTGAGGAGGAGTCCCGGGACATAAGGATGGCCGTAGTGCCCGAGGCGGTTCAGGGTCCCGTCTTGGTCTATGCCTCGCGGATGACCCCGGAACTGAGCGCGACGGCTTGCCTTACCATAGAAGCCGTCTCTCGTCTGGCCCAGACCTTTCCGGGCATATCCCTCCTCATCGCGGGCGACGGCGAGTCGCTCTCTAGAGTCGAAAGGGCGGCGCAAGAGGTCAACAGACGCTCGGGCCGGGAGATGGTAAAGTGTCTCGGATTCGTCAGCGACATGGCCCGGGTCTACCAGGCAAGCGATCTGGTCATAGGCATGTCCCGTGTCGTCCTTGAGGCCATGGCATGCGGCAAGCCGTGCATCGTGGCCGGACCCCAAGGCGACTTCGGACAGGTCACTCCCGATAACGTGGACGAACTGGAAGAACGCAACTTCACCTCAAACGGGGCGCCCAGACCGGTAGAAGCAGCCACCTTGGCCTCGGAGATCGCCTCTGCCCTATCCGACGCCAACCTCGACGAAATACGGGCTTTCGGCCTGGAACTGGTCCGCTCCAAGCATTCCGCGGAAGCCACGGCATATAGAGTGGCCGAAGTGTACAACCGCCTTCTCTGACGGCTTCGGCCTCTGACCCACGCCAAGGAGCCTCTCGGTCAGATGGACTTGTGCTCCGTCCTCGCTATTATCTCGTCCTGTAGGGCACGGCTGAGATCGCAGAAGTAATCGCTGTAGCCGGCGACTCTGACGATCAGGTCCCTGTACTTCTCAGGATGTTCCTGGGCGTCACGGAGCGTGACGGCGTCGACCACATTGAACTGGATGTGGTGACCACCAAGCTTGAAGTACCCCCTGACCAAGTTCATGAGAGCCCTGAGCCCTTCTTCTCCCTCAAGGACCTTCGGCGAAAACTTCTGGTTCATGAGGGTCCCGCCGGTCCTCACGTGGTCCATCTTTGAGGCTGACTTGAGGACCGCCGTAGGCCCGAACTTATCGCGGCCCTGCACCGGAGAAATGCCCTCCGAGAATGGTTCGCCGGCGAGTCTTCCGTCGGGGGTGGCACCTGTAACCGAGCCGAAATAGACGTGGCATGTGGTAGGCAGCATGTCTATGTGGTAGGTACCTCCGGTGGAGCTCTTCCGTCCGTCCACAAGGCGGTAGAAAGCGTCAAAAACCATTCTCATTATGTCGTCGGCCGCGTCGTCGTCGTTCCCGTACTTGGGGCACCTTGATACGGCAGTCTGGCGGAGAGCTTCTGCGCCTTCGAAATTCCTGCCCAGAACCTCCACAAGACTGTCTGCCGTGAGAAGTCGCCTCTCGAACACGAGCTCCTTCAAAGCGGAGAGGCTGTCGGTCACCGACGCGATGCCTACCCCCTGGATGTACCTCGTGTGATACCTGGCGCCGCCGGCGTTGTAGTCTGTGCCGTTCTCAATGCAGTCGCTCACGACCGTGGATAGAAATGGGCAGGGCATGTTCTCGGCGTACAGCTTCTCGATGACGTTGTTGCCCCTTATCTTCACGTCTATGAAGTGGCTGAGCTGTTCCTCGTACGCTCTCATGAGATCCTCAAAGGAAACCCAGGACGAAGGTGGGCCTGTCTTCTTGCCTATCTCCTTGCCTGTACGGGGGTCCACCCCATTGTGAAGGGTTATTTCAAGGATCTTGGGGAGGTTCAGATATCCGGTGAGGATGTAACTCTCTTTCCCGAAAGCGCCCGTCTCCACGCAACCGGAAGTCCCGCCGGACCGCGCGTCAACAACCGACTTGCCCGCCAAGAGCATCTCCTGGACCACCACGTCGGCGTTGAAGATGGAAGGCTGACCCCACCCCTTCCTCACGATCTCGCAGGCTTTCCGCAGAAAGTAGTCCGGGCTCTTGGCGCTCAACTGGATGTTTGACGAAGGCTGGAGAAGGCGCATCTCGTCAATGACCTCCAGCACCAGGTAAGAGACATCGTTCACCCCGCACGAGCCGTCGGGCCTCAGCCCGCCCGTATTGATGTTCGCGAAATCGGTATAGGTGCCGCTCTCGGCGAGAGTGATGCCCACTTTGGGCGGCGCGGGTTGGTTGTTGAACTTCACCCAGAAGCACTCCAGGAGTTCCTTGGCGTCCTCACGCGTGAGGGTTCCTTCCTCTAGCTCTCGCTTGTAGAAGGGGTACAGGTGCTGGTCGAGCCTCCCCGGGTTGAAGGAATCCCAGGTGTTCAGCTCGGTGATGACGCCTATGTGGACATACCAGTACATCTGCAGCGCTTCCCAGAAAGTCCTGGGAGGATGGGCGGGCACGTGAGAGGACACCTGGGCGATCTTGAGGAGTTCCTGTCTCCGCACAGGGTCATCGCACTCTGAAGCCATCTTTCTGGCCAGACAGGCGTGGCGCTCCGCATAGGTGATGATGGCGTCGCAGCAGATGTCCATGGCCTTCAGTTCCTCGCGCTTTTCGTAAGCACGAGGGTCGCCTGTGAAGTCCAGCGAGCGAATGGCCCTTTGGATGTCGTCCTTGAAGTCAAGGAAGCCTTTTTCGTAGACCTTGCCGTCGAGAACGGTATGTCCGGGCGCCCGCTGCTCCATGAACTCGGTGAATATGCCGGCTTCGTAACAGTCTTTCCATATGGGGGTCATTTGGGAAAAAAGACGGTGTCTCATAGACCTCTCTTCCCAGTACGGAATGACCGTCTCCGCCTGAGCCTTCCTAGCCTCAGGGCTTACCCGGAAAAACGTCTTCTCTCTATCGTTTATGACCTGGAAATCTTGAAGCGTGTGGCAGCACAGTTCTGGGTAAGTGGGGGTTCTCTTGGGTCGCTCGCCCCGTTCCCCCACAATGAGTTCCCTTTCTCCTATGTAGACGGCCTTTTTCTCCATCAGCGCCTTGAACGTCAAGGCCCTGAGGACCGGGACCGAAACCTTGCCCTGATACTCCTTGTACACCTCGGTAACGATGAGGGCGCGCTCAATGGAGAGCTCGGGCACCGCCTGGAGACTCTCCTCTCGAAGTCTTTGTACTCTCTCTCTCACGGCTCATCCCCCGCTATTTACTTCAGGAGCGAGACGCAAATCTTCTCGCGTGAGCCGGTCAAGACTGCCCGCTCACATCGACCTGCAGTCCGAAGCCCCTTAGAGTATGGTATATTCTCTCAATACTTTCGTCCGGCAATGACGCCATGTCCTCCAGCGGGTATTCCCTACCCAAGCGGACGTATTTCTCCTTCCCCAGGTCATGATAGGGCAAGAGCGTCACCCGCCGGACCCCTACCGACGAAAGGTATTCCCCAGTCTTCTGTATGTTGGCCATGCCGTCGTTTACTCCTGGGATGACCGGCAATCGGGCCGTCACCTTGCTTCCGGCCGAAGCGAGGCGACGGAGGTTGTCGAGGATGATCTTGTTTGAGACCCCTACGCTCTCCATATGGGCAGCATCATCCATGAGTTTCACGTCGTAGAGGAAGAGATCGACAAGAGGGGCGATCCTCTCCAGCACGTCCCAGTGGGCAAATCCGCAGGTGTCCACAACCGTAGAGAGCCCCGCATCCTTGCAGAGCCTTAGTGTTTCTTCCAGGAACTCCGGCTGCGCGAGAGGTTCGCCTCCCGAGAAGGTCACCCCGCCGCCGGACTGGTCGTAGAACACGGTGTCGCCTAGGACCTCCGCCAGCACCTCATGGGGAGTCACTGTCCGGCCGGAAATCCCCCGGGCGCCCGCCGGGCAGCTCTTCACACAGTCTCCACATGCCGCGCACTGCCCGGAGCTCAGGACGGGACGCCCGTCCTGAAGCCTGAGCGCGCCCCTTGAACAAGCCGGTACACAGGCGCCGCACCCCGAACACCTTGACTCCCAATACATGAGCTCGGGAAGCCGGCTCTGGCTTTCGGGATTATGGCACCAAGGACACCGTAGCGGACATCCCTTAAGAAATACGGTGGTCCGTATACCCGGGCCATCGTGAAGCGAGAACCTCTGGATGTTGAAGATAACCCCGCGATGGCCCTCCACTCTCTCCAGCCTCCTTAATCAGGCCTTGCGAACAAAGCCTTGGCGAATGCTTCTGGATCGAAGTCGCGGAGGTCATCTGAAGACTCTCCCACACCAACCAGTTTGATTGGCAAGCCCAGCTCGTCGGCTATTGCGACGGCAACGCCGCCCTTGGATGACCCGTCCAGCTTGGTTATGCAGACACCGGTGACTTCGGCCGCCTCGGTGAAGACCTTGGCCTGGTTCAGACCGTTTTGGCCGGTGGTACCGTCGATCACCAGGATGACCTCGTGAGGGGCGCCTGGCAACTCCCGCCGGATAACCCGGATGATCTTGCGCAGCTCCTCAATCAGGTTTCGTTTCGTGTGAAGCCTGCCGGCCGTGTCCACGAGCACGAAATCCACATTTCTGGCAACGGCCGACCTCACTGCGTCATAGGCGACGGCCCCCGGGTCGGAACCCGGTTGGTGGGCGATAATCGATGAGCCGGTCCTCTTTGCCCACACTTCGAGCTGGTCCTGGGCGGCCGCCCTGAAAGTATCTGCGGCGGCCATGATCACGCTCTTTCCTTGGCTGCGCCAGCGGTCCGCCAGTTTCGCGATGGTCGTGGTCTTGCCGGCTCCATTTACTCCTACAAGCACGTACACGGTGGGTCCTGACGACGCCGTCTTGAGCGGCTCCGCGACACCCTTCAAGATGCCGGCAACAAGCTCCTCCATCACGCCGAAGAGCTCATCCGGGCTCTTCAGATTCCTCTTCTTGTTCTCTTCCTGAACCCTGTCCCGGAGAGCCATGGCGGCTTTGACGCCGACATCGGACATCAAGAGCACCTCTTCCAGGTCGTCCAGGAATTCGCCTGTCACCCGACCCCCGGTGAAAATGCCTGACACGGCGTCTCTAAGGTTGGCCGATGTCCTCTTTAGCCCCTGGCGGAGTTTCTGAAAAAGACTCATTGGACCTCTCCTTGCCCCTTCCGGCCGTCGTCCAATTTCATGCCGAACACCTTGGACACGCCCGGTTCCTGCATAGTAACTCCGTAAAGTAGATCAGCCGCCTCCATGGTGGCTTTCTGGTGCGTTATGACGAGGAACTGGGTGTCGCTGGAGTATCTCCTCAAGAACTGCCCGAACCTAACCACGTTGGCCTCGTCCAAAGCCGTGTCCACCTCGTCCAACACGATGAGTGGAGACGGCTTAACAGACAGTATAGCGAAGATCAGGGCAATACCACAGAGTGATCTTTCGCCACCCGACAAGAGGTTAAGGTGTTTTTGCCGCCTGCCCGGCGGCTCGGCCGAAACCTCAACGCCCAGTGTCTCCTCAATGAGAGTCAGGTCGCCGCGGCCTCCGCCGAAGAGGTCCTTGAACACTTCGCGGAAACTGTCTCGGACCGCCGAAAAAGTCTCAAGGAACCTCCTCTCGATCTCCTTTTCCACTACCTCTCTGGCCCGGTGGATCTCCTCGATGGCTTCTTCAACATCGGCCCTCTCAAGGGCGATGAGCTCGATCCTGTCGCTTACCTCGGTGAACTCTTCCTCGGCTTTTAAGTTGACGCTGCCCAGCTCCCTCAGGGATCCGTCCAGTTCTTCGATCTTCGCCAGACCCTCTGCCCTGGCCAGCCTCTCAAAGGGCACCGTAGAGAGATCGTTCACTCCGAACTCAGAGGCTATCAGGTCTTTCGTGTCCTCATGGGCCTGCCGTTGAACCTCAAGCTCGGCCGTCGTCTCTTCGATCCTGGAGGCCAGGGTTGCCGAGTCACGCTCCACGCGGGCCATCTCCGCTTGACACTCGGATATAGCCGATAGAAGCGCCTCTCTCTCGGACGACTTCTCCTCAAAGAGCCTCGTAAGGCGCCTGGACTCTTCCTCCAGCCCCGATATGCGCGCCCCAAGTGACTCGGTGAGGTTCCCTAGCTCCTCAAGGTTTCGGGACTGTCTCTGGATCTCGCTCTCCTCGTCCATGAGGGCCTTCTCGTGGGACGATTTCTCCCCTACAATGCCGTCGAGCCTTCTCAGGACCGATGAGAGTTCCCGCTCCAAGACCTCTTTTTCGGCCGACAGCCTTTTTATCTCATCCGATGACTTCCGGTCGGACTCTGACGCCAGTCTTATCTCGGCGTCCAGTTTTTCCAGTTCCCGTTGCTTTGCCGTCATGGCCTGAGATAAGTCGTTCAGGCGGTCGCCTGCCGAGCGCAGCTCGGAAAGGACTCCTTCTTCCTCTCTCTTGAGGGAAGCCGTTTCCGGTTCACGCCTTTCGATCTCGGACCGGAGTGATGAGAGGGAGGCCTCGACCCCTGCGAGCTGTTCTTCCAGCCTGGAAACTTGGGTAGCCACCCGTCCCAGGGCGGAGAGGCTTTGTTCGCGCTCCCGCGTGAGGTCCTGAACTTCCTTCTCTGCGGCCTTCCGATTGGCCAACACACGGTCCAGCTCTTCGGCCATCTTCTTCTCGCCCGCCGCCAGCTCAAGGAGGTCCTGCTTTCTCCTGAACAACGCCTCGCTCCGGGGAGCTTCGCCGCCCGTCATGGCCCCTCCCGGCTCAATGCTTTCTCCCGACAAGGTGACAACTCGGGTAACCCATCCCGACGCCTTCATGAAGCGTAGGGCCGTATCCATATCCTCTGCCAGCGCTATGCGCCCGCAAAGGTATCTGGCGCACGCCTGAAGTTTCTCGGGACAGGACACTACCGATAGAAGCGGCTGCACTCCTTTCATCCGGGACATGGTCTCACGGGCTCGAGGGTGCATGTCGCGAGGACGCAGGAGGTTTATGGGAAGGAAGGTGGCTCTTCCACCCTTTATGTTCCTGAGCATCGCGATGGCAGCCTTGGCGGCTTCCTCGTCCTCGACAACTATGTGTTCCGCCGCCCCTCCGATGGCGGCGGACAGCGCCGGTATGTATTTGGCCTCGCATGATATGAGCTGGCTGACCGAGCCCACGACGCCTCTGAGCCTGCCCTGAGACCCTGCCTCAAGCACCGAACGGGGCCCCTTGCCGTACCCCTCAAAGGCCTTCTCCAGGTCCTCCAATAGCTTCTTCCTGGCTCTCTGGGCCGAGAGACGCGCCCCAAGGTTCTTCTCGGCGGCGAGCTCCTTCTCAAGCGCTGCCCTGGCCGCGGAAATCCGGGACTCGAGGGCCGTGATCTTTTCCTGAAGCTCCGAGCGCCTGGCCAACTCCTCCTGAAGTCGCCTGGACATGTCGCCCGCCAGGGCGCTCTCCGACTCTACCTTGGCCTTAGAGGCCACGAGCCAGGAAGCAAGCTCCCTGCTCTGGCGCCGGTATTCGTCCAGTCTTTTCCGGAGGTCGTCTCTGGACCGCTGGAGTCTGGCCAACTCCCCTGTAAGCTCGACTACCTCCGTCCGGAGAGCAATGGCCTTCTCGCTGCACTCCCTGCGCAAGTCTTCGTGCTTGGCTCGCTCCGACTCGGCTCCCTGAAGCAAGTCCGCCGCCTCTTGGAGCCGTGACGCCAGCGATTCCCTCCGTGAAGAGAGAAAGGTTTCCTCTCCGGCCAGCTTCTCCAAATCCTTCTTGAGCGCTTCTCTTCTAGCAGACCGGTTCTCAATCTCTCGGATAAGCGCCGTGGACTGCCCCCTGGCCGCGTCACGTTCTTTCTCCAACGCGAGGAGAGCCGCCGCAGTCTCTTCCCTCAAGCGGGCAGACTCGGAGATGGCTTCATCGAGAGGCGTTCTCTTCTCCAGGAGCGATGCCTCGCGTTCCTTCAGGCGCGGCGCAGCCAACTCCATACTGTCGCGTTCGGCCCGGTGCTTCTCAAGCCTCCTCATGAGGTTGCCGATCCGTCGGTGTTCCTCTTCTGCCTGAGTGAGCCACATAGCCAGTTCCACGTCGCGTTTCTTAGAGACCAGCTCACGGTACTTCCTCGCTGAGTCACGGTCGGCCTCCAACCGCTCTTTCCTGGAGACCAGTTCCACCGTAAGGTCATCGAGCCGCTTGA
The DNA here is from genome assembly GCA_012841375.1 of Candidatus Fermentithermobacillaceae bacterium. GTDB lineage: Bacteria > Bacillota > Sulfobacillia > Fermentithermobacillales > Fermentithermobacillaceae > UBA3951. The sequence goes on along the minus strand of DUUV01000121.1, from coordinate 74,161 downwards.
GCTCGGCCGCGGCGTGTCCAAGACGCGACTCCATGTCCCTCTTGTCCAGCCTGACGCGAGCTACGCCCGATGCTTCCTCGATCCAAAGACGCCTGTCTTCCGGACGTCCCGATGCAAGTTCTTGAATGGTACCCTGCCCGATGACCACGTAACCCGTATGGGAAAGCCCGGTGCCCGCCAGACTCTCGACAATGTCCTTCCAACGACATACCTTGCCGTTCAGACGGTATTCGCTTGTCCCGTCCCGGCTGAGCCGGCGGACGATTTCGGTCTCGGCATCTTCCGTGACTCCGTCGAACAAGAGCCTTACCTCGCAAGAGCCCATGGCTTTCCGGGTCTCGGTGCCGGAAAAGATGAAATCCTGCTGCTTCGAAGACCTGAGTACACGGGCGTTCTGCTCGCCCAGCACCCATCTCAAGGCGTCTGCGAGATTGGACTTCCCGCAGCCGTTGGGCCCCACGATAGCGGTTGCCCCCGAGCCAAGAGTTATCTCTGTCCTGTCGCAAAAAGATTTAAAGCCGTGTAGAGTCAGCTTTTTCAGCAACGGCCGGGTGCCTCCTGTACATAAGTCATGTATGCAAGTTTATACGGTCCCTGTAAAGGGATCTTCCACAATAGGTATAAGTTTCTACCCGCGTTCTGAGATTCCCTAGGAGTGAACACTGTTTGTCCATTATAGACGACATGGTACATATTGTGATGCAGAACCCCAACGCCACAGCCAAGGACATCGCCGCCGAGCTCGGATACGCTGAGGAGAAATCGGTGTACTACTGGCTGGCGAAAGCGGGCTTCCGCGGGCTCAAGGACTTCAGGCTTGCCGTGCTGCGACGTACTTCCCCTCAGCCTGCCCCCGAGACAACGGGGACCTACGTGAAGGACTCAGGCGAGTCCTCCTTCCCTCTGTATTCGGAGGGTAATGCCCGGGAGCTGCCCACCGGCCTCTGGGAGTACATCCGCAAGCAGGCCGGACCCCACAGCTACGGCGTGGTGCTCACCAAGTCCGAGTTCCCGCCATTGGTATCCAGAGGCGACGTGCTGGTTGTGGACCCCCAGGCCCCCTGTTTCCAGGGCGACCTCATCTGGGTAAGCGTCAAGGGGTCGAAGCATCTGGTACGCAGGTATGGAAAAGCCGGCGATCCGGACGTCTTCGTCGACGCCTTGAGGCCCGGCATCTTGCTCTTGCCCGACACAATAGACGGGAAAGTGGTGCTCATCGTCAAGTCTCCCTGACAACCCGCAGGTAAGCCGCGGCCGCCCGTTCTTCCGCTTCCTTCTTTGAGCTACCCTCACCGGTCGAGACCTCCTCGCCGTTCACGACGCAGGCAACAGTGAATAGACGGCGGTGGTCGGGCCCCTCCACTTTGACGACACGGTAGTCCAGCGTGCCCCCGGGAGTCCTCTGGACCAACTCCTGGACTCTGGTTTTCGGATCAACCGGGACCGAATCGAAGGTCGTCCCGGCGTAGATCTCCTTGACCAAGGAAAGCGCCCTTCGCCATCCGTGTTCAACAAACACCCCGCCGATGAGGGCCTCCAACGCGCTGCCCAGAACCCTCGGACGGCTGTGCCCTCCAGAGGCCTGTTCGCCTTTTCCCAGACGGATAAGGTCTCCCAGCCCTCCCTCAAGGGCAATCCTCGCCAAGTTGGCTCCCGATACCAGAGAAGCCCTCATCCTTGTGAGATCACCTTCCGAAGACGAGGGGTACCGCCCGTAGAGGATGGACCCGACGGCCAAGTACAAGACTGCGTCTCCCAGGAACTCCAGGCGCTCGTTGTTGATCGGAGAACCTTTCTCGTTGGCATAGGAAACGTGTGTCAGGGCTTCTTCCCTACAGGCCGGTGAAAGAGAGAGGAGCGCCCTTTCCAGGATCGCCTTCATCGGTTATACCTCTTGAGGACCAGACATGCGTTCTGCCCGCCGAACCCGAAGGAGTTCTTCAGGGCCACATCGATCTCTGCCTCCCTGGCTTCATTGGGCACGTAATCCAGGTCGCAGTCGGGGTCGGGAGTCTCGTAGTTGATGGTCGGCGGGATGAACCGGTTCTTGAGCGCCAGTGCGGTAGCCAGAGTCTCAATGGCGCCGGCCGCGCCCAGGAGATGCCCGAGCATGGACTTGACCGACGACACGGGCACTTCCCGTGCTCTCTCTCCCAGTACCGCTTTGATGGCTTGAGTCTCGTGTACGTCGTTGGCAGGGGTTGACGTGCCGTGAGCGTTCACGTAGTCTACTTGCTCCGGAGATATGTCCGCCGATTCCAGGGCGGCCCGCATTGCTCTGGCGGCGCCTTCTCCGCCGGGGCTCGGCGCCGTTATGTGGTACGCGTCAGAGCTCATGCCGTAACCCACTATCTCGGCGTAGATCCGGGCTCCTCTCGCCAGAGCGGTCTCCAGGTTCTCAAGCACTAGAATTGCCGCCCCTTCTCCCATGACGAACCCGTCTCTGAACTTGTCAAACGGACTGCTCGCCCTTCCCACACGGTCATTTCGCGTGGACAGGGCCTTAAGGGCGCAAAACCCGGCCAGCGAGGTGGGAGTAATCGGAGCTTCAGTACCGCCGGTGACCATGACGTCGGCTCCGCCTCTCTTCACAATCCAGAACGCCTCTCCGATGGCGTTGGTGCCCGAAGCGCACGCCGTCACCACGGTGTTGATGGGCCCTTTCAGCCCCAGGTCGATAGAGACCTGGCCGGCTGCCATATTGGCTATCATCATCGGGATGAAGAACGGCGAGACCCTGCCCGGACCCCTCTCAGACAGAACCCGGCTCTCACGCTCGAAGGTCTCCATGCCACCGATCCCCGTACCCATGACCACCCCCGAGCTCTCGGGGATGGCGCCCTGCAACCCGGCGTCTTCTATAGCCATCCTTGCCGCGACAACGGCGAACTGGGAGAAGCGGTCCATCTTCCTCGCTTCGCGCCTGTCTAGGTACTCTGTAGGTTCAAAGTCCACCTCGGCCGCTATCCGACACGGATATTCATGAACCGGAAACCGTGTTATCTTCCGTATTCCCGATTTACCTTTCCTAAGGTTCAACAAGAAATCCTGAACGCCTATCCCGATAGGGGATATTACGCCCATGCCTGTGACTACTACGCGCCTCATAGTCAAACGGCCACTTCCTCCTCAAATGTCTACGGTCCCGCGGTGGCTCCCGCGGGACCGTGGGTCTAGGCTACTCTTTCGCGTTCTTGCGGAGGTACTCCACCGCGTCCCCGACGGTGGACAGGTTTTCCGCGTCCTCGTCAGGTATGGTGATGCCGAACTCACCTTCAAAAGCCATGATGAGGTCGACTATCTCAAGAGAGTCTGCGCCAAGGTCGTCGATGAAAGACGCCTCAACGGTCACCAGAGACTCCTCAACACTGAGCTGATCGATGATGATTTTCTTCACCCGCTCGAAAATCGGGTCGGAAGCCACACGAGTCACCTCCCTTTCACTAGCACTATGTTTGAGCCCCAATGGACATACCGCCGTCCACCTTGAGGACCTCGCCCGTTATGTACGACGCGTCCGGCGACACCAAGAAGGCGACCGCCTTGGCCACATCCTCTGGCACTCCGGCCCGTTTAAGGGGGATCGCGGCCATGAGCCGCTCCCTGCCGGCTTCCGGTAGGGCCTTTGTCATATCGGTGTCGATGTATCCCGGGGCTACGACGTTGGCTGTTATACCGTACCTTGAGAGTTCGCGTGCGGAAGCGCGTATGAGACCAATGACGCCTGCTTTGGAGGCGCAGTAGTTCGCCTGGCCAACATTGCCCGTCAGCGCGACCACGGAGGACACCGCGACTATCTTCCCGGACTTCCTCCGCATCATCGACCGCGAGCCCCATTTCAGGACGTTATACACCCCCTTGAGGTTGACATCCATCACCCGGTCCCAGTCCTCCTCGGACATGCGCGCCAAGAGTCCGTCCCGGGTGATGCCTGCATTGAGCACAAGGGCTTCCAGCGGCCCCATGGTCTTCTCCACGGCTTCGACGAGCCCGCGCGCATCGTCATGAGACGACACGTCCGCCCGAAACGGCTCTGCCCTATAGCCTTCGGCCGTGAGACGCGCCACGGTTTCCGCCGCCCCCTGTTCATCGGAGGCAAAATTCACGGCTACTCCGAAACCCTTCTTCCCCAACTCATAAGCGATGGCCCTGCCTATACCCCTTGACGCTCCCGTCACCAGGGCGACCCCGCAGCTCTGCATCATCTTAGCAGTGCCTCCTTTGAGTGCGCAATGACGCCGCTCAGATCTGAAGGGGCCTCAAACCGGACATAAGGGATATCCGGGTGAGTCCTCTTCCCAAACCCCGCAAGCGTCTTCCCCGCCCCAATCTCAACGAAAAAGCGGGCTCCGTCTCGGGCCATTCTCTCGATGTCCTTCTGCCACAGTACAGGCATGGTCACCTGAGCGACCAGGGCGTCTACCACCTCGGAAGCGCTCCGGAGCACATTACCGCTTACGTTGGAGTACACGGGTATAGCGGGCGCCCTGACCTCAACCTTTTCCAGGTCTCGCCTGAGCCTTTCCGCTGCGCTTCGCATTATGGGAGAGTGGAACGGCGCGCTTACGTTCAACTGGATAACCTTCGCCCCTCGTTCCCTTGCCAGCCGCGAAGCCGTTTCCACGGAAGCCTTACGGCCTGAAATCACGACTTGTCCCGGGCAGTTGTAGTTGGCGCCGGACACTTCTTCCGGCGACCCTGCCTGCCTGCACACTTCCTCAACATCCTCGTTGGTCAAGCCCAGGATCGCAGCCATGGCTCCTTCGCCTCTGGGACATGCCTCCTGCATGTAAATGCCCCGGTTTCGTGTGAGCACAACGGCATCCTCAAACTTCAGGGAGCCTGCGATAACCAAAGCCGTGTACTCCCCCAGGCTCAGTCCTGCCGCCATGTCAGGCTCCAAGCCGTGGTCCTTGAGTACAGTGGCGCAAGCTACGCCCACTGCCAGGAGAGCAGGTTGGGCGTTCTCTGTCATCGTCAGCTTTTCCTCTGGCCCCTCAAAGGCAATTTGTGAGAGCGGAAAGCCCACTGCGGCATCGGCGATGTCGAGTACTCTTCTCGCCGCGGGATAGGCTTCATAGATCTCCTTCCCCATGCCAACAGTCTGGGCACCCTGGCCCGGAAAAACCCATGCCGTCTTGGACACGCGTAACCCTCCGAAACCCGTTACTCAGGAAAAACTTGAACGCAGATGCAGCCGGGGCCCACGTGTGTCCCGATGACGCTGCCTATCTGAGACTCATAAACCCGGTCGGTTTCCACCAGGGAAAGGACGCTCTCTTTCATCTTGAGGGCTTCTTCCGGCGCGTCCGAGTGGGAAATGGTCACGACCGACGCCTTTCTCGACGGCACCCGTTCCCCCACAATCTCCATGACCCTCGGCAGGACTTTGCCCTTGCCCCTCACGCGCTCAATGGCCGTCACGTAGCCGTCCTTGTCCAGACTGAGGAGGGGCTTCATGTTCAGGAGCCCTCCCAGGAAGTGCTGGGCCTTGCCTATCCGTCCGTTCTTGGCGAGGTAGTCGAGGGTGTCAACTGAAAACACGGTCACGCATTTGGATGCCATCGACTCTACGAATCCCGTTATCTCCCCTGCCGAAGCGCCTTCTGTCGCCATCTCCGCTGCCATGATGGCCAAGGCGCCGTAGGCGCATGAGGCCAGTCTGGAGTTGACCACGGTTATGGCCCGGTCGGGGAGCATGTCCTTTGCCAAGACGGCAGACTGGTATGTCCCGCTCAGCACCTGGGAGAGCAGGATGGCGATTACGTGTGAACCGTCGGACGTGAGCTCATCGAACCTGGCTCTGAAGGCCTCAGGCGACGGCTGCGACGTGTGGGGGTGATGAGGCGAAGTCCTGAGCTTGTCGTAGAAAGCCTTTCCGCCTATCTCGTAACCGTCGAGAAAAGCTTCTTCACCGAAAAACACGGTTAGCGGGACCACCGAGATACCCTTAGACTCAAGGAATTCCGGCTGGAAATCCTGAGCGCTATCAGTCAGAATCTTGACCTTAGGCACAAATGTTTCCCCCTTGTCACCAGGTAATTGCGGCCGAACCGTAAGATAGGCCGGCACCGAACGCTACCAGGACGACCAGATCACCTTTCCTGATGCGGCCTTCCGCCAAGGCCTCACACATGGCGATGGGTACCGAAGCCGACGAAGTGTTGCCGTACTTGTCGATGTTCACCATAACCCTCTCCCGGGGTATCCCGAACCTGGCGCACGCCGACTCGATTATCCGGAGATTTGCTTGATGCGGTATGAGCACTCCGATGTCTTCCGGACTCCTTCCGCACTTCTCCAACACCTTCGTCACGGCCGAATCAATGATCTTCACGGCGAACTTGAAGACAGGCTTCCCTTCCATGTGGATGTGGTGAAGGCGCTTTTCCAGAGTATCCTTGGAGGCCGGCATCCTGGCGCATCCGGCGGGAAGGGAGAGAAGGTTGCCGCCCGACCCGTCGACGCCCAGGTGAAAGCCTAGGATCCCCTCTCCGGGTTGACCTTCCGCCAAGAGGGCCGCTCCGGCGCCGTCGCCAAACAGACAGCAAGTCGTACGGTCGGTCCAGTCCACCAACCGGGAGAGGCACTCCGCCCCCACCACAAGTACGTTCTTATACATGCCTGAAGCCACGTATTGGGTACCCGTCGCAAGAGCATATATAAACCCGGTGCAGCCGATTTCCATGTCGAAAGCCGCCGCGTTGAGCGCTCCTATAGCGTGCTGGACAAGACAGGCGGTAGCGGGGAACAAATGGTCGGGGCTCGCGGAGGCAACGATTATGAGGTCGATGTCTACGGGCGACACCCCGGCGTCTTTGAGGCACGCCAGGGCAGCCTCTCTGGCCAGGTCAGACGTGGAAACCTCTCTGCTCGCCAGCCTGCGCTCCCTGATGCCCGTCCTCTCCACGATCCAGGAGTCAGAAGTGTCAATCATCTTTTCCAGGTCGAAGTTAGTGAGTACGTGTGGAGGTACGTAATATCCCATCCCAGCGATCTTCACCGGCCTTGTGGATCCCAACTCATTCACCTTCCAAGTTCAGCCCGGATAGTGTGACTTCTATCACTTCAGATACTTTTCCCACAATGTACCGGTGGGCTTGCTTTATGCCGTTTGCCACGGCGACGGCGCCAGAGGAACCGTGGCACTTCACTACGCAGCCCCTGAGGCCCAATAGGGGCGCGCCGCCGTAGCTCGAATAGTCCAGGAGAGTCCTCACCTTGGAAAAGGCAGGCCTGAGGGCAAGTGCCGCCGCCTTCCGGGTCAAGCCCCTTGTGATTTCGCGCTTGAGGACCGACATCAAGAACTCCGATGTACCTTCGCACGTCTTTAGAAAAACGTTGCCGCTGAAGCCGTCCGCCACCACTACGTCCGCAAGGCCCGAGAACACATCTCTCGCCTCGATATTGCCGGTGAAATTCACGGGTGCGCGCTTTAGGAGGTCGAAAGCCTTCTTAGTTACGGCGTTGCCCTTCCCGGGCTCGACTCCGTTGTTCAGAAGGAACACCTTGGGCTCTTTCCATCCCAACACACCCTCGGCGTAGGCACTTCCCATGACCCCGAACTGAACCAAAGTCTCCGGCCGCGCGTCACTTGACGCTCCCAGGTCCAGAAACAGGACACCGCGTTCCGAGCGGTCGGGGAGCACCTGGGCCAGGCAGGGCTTGTCAACGCCCTTGATCCTGCCGAGAATGAGTGCGCCTCCGGCGACCAGGGCTCCTGTTGAGCCCGCCGAGACAAAGGCGCCGGTAGCGCCTTCCTTCACTGCCGTGATGCCGCGCCTTATGGATGAATCGGGCTTCCTGCGTATGGCCTGAAGGGGAGGTTCGTCGGGGAGCACCCTCTCGCTACACACCACCGTGGTTAGCTGCCGGCTGTCTGTGTGTAACCTAAGGGCGTCAACCGCTTCCTGAGTACCGAAGGCAGTGAGTGGGTATCCCTCTTTGAGTGCTATGAGACAGCCTTCGATGTTCGAGTCCGGCGCTTCATCTCCTCCCATGAGGTCCACGCCGATCGTGTCGTGTGCTTGCGGAGATTGGGACATCAGCCATTCCCTCCTGCTATGCGAGAGCGAACACTAGGAACTTGCCGCGGAACACTTCTTCGCCGTCCGAACGGGTCTCAACCAGTACTACCGACTTGTTGCCCTTCTCCCTGATCACCGTCGCCTTGGCAACCAGCTTTTCGCCCACACGAGCCCGTCTCTTGAACTTCAGGTTGGCGATGCCGGTCACTACGTTCTTGGCGTCGATCACGGCTATTGCCAGGGAGTCGGCCTGGGCGAAGATGTAGTGCCCTCTGGTGACGCCGGTACGCTGAAACGCCATCTCCGGAGTCACCTCCAGGACTGATATGGCCGATTTGCCGAGTTCCAGATCGATGAGTTCTCCGACTATCTCGCCCTGACCCATGGACTTCACTCGTCCGTAGGCCCTCTCCGCCACTTCCTTGGTGCGGGTTCTCTGGTCCGGGATCCCCAGCGCCATTCGATCAAGCCTGATCGTCTGGACGCTCACACCGAAATGGCGGGCCAGTCTACCGTCGGAGAGGAACGGATTGGAGCCCAGGACGGCACGAAGACGCTCTCTGCGGTCCTTCGGGCTTGCAGGCATGGAGCTTCATCTCCCAAGAAAATTGTGGCCTGGTACTAATACCTTGATATTAGTGGCAAGTATACTATGTTTGTCCACCCTTGACAACAGAGATATTTAAGTGGACATGTACGTGGTTGGGGGCTATCGCAAACGGCAAAAGGCCCCGGTATTTGCTCCGGGACCTCTACATGCCTATGGAACAATTCGCCTCATCAGGACGCCTTCCACCCGCGTATAAGGGATCTCCCGGGGAGGCCGGTCCGGAAAACGTTAAGCTATTTCTCCTCGACCTTTACGACCTGCTTTCCGCGGTACCAACCGCAGTCGGGGCACACCCTGTGAGGCAGACGGAGGGCGTGGCAATGCGGGCATTCAACCATGGTTGGCGCTTCAAGCTTCCAGTTGGCCTTGCGCATATCCCGGCGGGAAGCCGACTTTCGTTTCTTAGGAACGGCCATGTTTCTTTCCCCTTTCGTTAAGAGCCTCCAGAAGCTTCCTGCCGAACACCGTCTCTCCAGGGTCGGGCTTTTCACAGTCGCAACCGCCCTCGTTAAGGTTGGCTCCGCACACGGGGCAGAGTCCCTTGCAGCGGGGAGAGCAAAGCGGCTTCATAGGAAGATTCAGTACTATCTCATGTCTCACCATTTCACTGAGGTCACAGACGCCGTTTTCCAGCGAGAAGACCTCGATCTCGTCCCGGTCTTCCCGAGACCGGTCCTCAGGGTTTTCCATAAACTTCGCTTCGCAATCCAAACCCATCTTCTTGGCGAAAGAACCGAGACACCTAGAGCAGGTGAGTTTCACCGTGCCCTCGGCGTGGGCATCAACATATACTCCGTCGCCAATTGAAGTGGCAACTCCGCGGACGGCGAAGCCGCCTGCGACCTGCAACTCATCGGCTACACCGTCGCCCGCGATTTCCCCTTCCACCTCGAACGGCATTCCAGCACCGGGAGTCTTCAGGATTTCAGTTACGTCAATCTTCATCTCGGCCCTCCATCCAAGGCACAATAGGGATTATACTCAGGCGAAAAAAGCGGTGTCAAGGAGCCGGCCCGTCATCGGCCCGTCTCCCCCATCGATCTGCGCCCCCACCGGACAAGTTTCACCCGGTCGTATTCCCTCTTCTCCGGCATATAGATTAGAGCGGACGAAGGGGGCTTAATCATGAATGTGACCGCACTGGTTCTCGCGGTGGCAGCTCTGGGTGGGGTCGTCGTCATCCGCAGGGTCAGGAGAGACACGCTCTTCACCTTGAGCCTCGCCCTCATAGTAATACTCATCGCCACATCTATGGTCCTCTACCCAGAGCCCTCATTTAAGGCGGCCGAACGGGGACTCGGGGTATGGTGGGAAGTGGTGCTGCCGGCGCTCCTCCCCTTCTTTATCGCTGCCGAACTGCTCATGGGCATGGGTGTTGTCCATTTCATGGCAGTCCTCTGCCAACCCATCATGAGGCCCGTCTTCAATGTGCCCGGCTCCGGGTCCTTTACCATGGCCATGGGGATAGCTTCGGGCTATCCGTTGGGTGCCGCCCTTTCGGCCCGCTTGAAGGACACAGGCCTTGCCACAAAGACGGAAGCCGAGCGTCTCATGTGCTTCTGCAATACATCGGATCCCCTCTTCATGACCGGAGCGGTAGCTGTCGGGATGTTTAGGAGAGCCGACGTCGCCGCGGCTATCGTGACCGCCCACTATATCTCGGCGGTCTTGGTCGGTCTCGCAATGCGGTTCTGGAAGATGAGAGAGAAGCCCAGCCCTCTACTTCAGTCTGACGGCTCCTTTATACTCCTCAGAGCATACCGCGCGATGAGAGACGCCCAGAGAGAAAAACCGCAGCCTTTTGGAAAGCTTATGGGAGAAGCCGTCAACCGGTCGGTCAACACGCTAATGGCCGTCTTGGGGTTTATGGTCCTTTTCTCGGTTATCTTCGAGCTCCTCCGCATCGCGGGCGCCACAGAAGTCATATCTCAGGCGATTACCAGGGTCATTCCCGACTCTCTTATCCCAAAGGCGCTCCACGAGCCCCTGGTGAGCGGGTTCTTTGAGATAACCATCGGCACGTCCATGGCCAGTCAGGCCGCAGCTCCTCTGGTGGCAAGAGTGGCCGCCTGCAGCGCCATCATCGCCTGGAGCGGGCTCAGCGTCCTGGCTCAAGTCGCAGCCGTCACACAGCCCTCGGGGCTCTCCGTCCTTCCCTACGCCTTCGCCCGGTTCTTCCAGGGCATCATGGCTGCGATTTTGACGGTCCTCATCATGAAGCCCGGCGCCGTGCGCTGGTCACTCCCCACTTTCGAACCCTATACAGCCGAAGGTTCGCTGGTGTGGCTTGAGAACATGGGGCTTGCCGCCAAATCGTGTGTGGTCTCGGTCTTGGCGGTGGCAGTGGTGTCACTCATCGGCTTGGCCCTCTATGAGACTGTCAGACGAAAAAAGGCATGATCACGAGAGACGGATTGTGCCCCGGTCTCAAGGAGCCTACTTCCTCCTGCGCTTCACCTCGCGGGAGGGTTCCTCGTCGTCTTCGGCCTCGATAAAGAACGAGTCGTCCGCATCTTCGTCGAAAGGCCCCTCATCATCAAAGGGGTCCGCCGGTCTCGATGCCGGTTCCCGGTCAACGGCAAGCTCGCGCCGGCCCTGGCGGACTCTCTCGAGTGTTTCGGTAATGGCGTCTTCCACGGCCTTCATGAGCTCGTCCGCATATTCCCTGGCCCCCAGGTTTATCTCCTTGGCGACTTCCTTTGCCCGGGCCATCAATTCCTCAGCCTGGACCCTGGCTTCTTTGGCGATAACTGATTCGCTGGCCAGAGTCGCTATCTGCCCTTGGGCGTCCTTTACTATTTCCTCAGATTCTTTCCTGGCCTCCTGGAGAATCCTTTCCCGCTCCTTGAGAAGCCACTTGGCCTGTTCCAACTCCTGGGGGAGTTGAGCGCGGAGGTCGTCGATGATGGCGAATACCTCCTCCTCGTCTACAAGGAGCTTCCCCATGAGGGGAACCCTCGAGCATTCCGACAGATAGGCGTCCAGTTTGTCTAGTAGAGCCAGAACGTCCACGGTTAGCACCTCGCCTTGCTAGATATCGCCTTGCGGCTTCTTCTTGAGCTTATCGAACAATCGAGCCTCAACGGCCGGAGGCACCAAATCCCTGATGCACCCGCCATATGAGGCAACTTCTTTCACCAGACTGGAACTAAGGTACAGATACTTGAGGGAGGTCATCATGAACACCGTCTCAATCTCGGGCACGAGTTTCTTGTTCATGAGAGCCATCTTGAACTCGTAATCGAAATCAGAAACGGCCCTCAAGCCTTTGACAATCCCTCCTGCGCCACACTTCTTGGCATAGTTCACCAGAAGGCCCGAAGACGAATCGACGGTCACATTGGATACATCCCCGACAGACTCATTTATCATGGCCACGCGTTCTTCGACGCTGAAAAGGGCGTTTTTCGCGGCATTGTCGAATACTACGACAAAAACGTGGTCAAACGACCTGGCGGCGCGCCTGATGATGTCGAGGTGCCCGTTTGTCAGCGGATCGAAACTACCCGGGTAAACAACCTTCAACGGAAATCCTTCCTTCGCCGGAAAATCTTCGTGCCTCCTGAATAAAGGAGACGACACGGGTTCATACTTACTTCCGAGAGTCGAGGCTCGATCGTGAGATCGACCGAAGCAGGCTCTTCCTCCGGTTTCTCCTCTCCCAATGCCGCTTCCAAAAGAAGCGGCGTTTTTTTCTGCCAAGGAAATCGGCTTCTACGAGCAATCCTGGAAAACCTTCTTTAGCCTGAAGGTCTCTGAGCACAGAGACCCAATACTTATGACGATCCGTCCCTCAGGAGGAGATACACTCCCGAGATGAACAGGATGGCGCCCACCCCCTTCATCCAACTGATGCTGACCTTTTCGCCCGTCACTCCTATGCAGTCAAGCAAAATCGCTGTCACTATTTGGGCCGCCACAATGGCCGTGTTGGCGTTGGACACGCCTACTTCGCCAACACTCTTGAGGACCCCCCATATGATCAATACACTGAGAGGCCCGCCAAGAAAACTCCACCAGGGCGCAAGAGCCGCCTTGCGCAACCCTCCCTGTCCCAGTCCCAAGGCAAGGAGCCCTCCGAGCAGGAGAGTCCCTATGAGGTGCACGATGAACGACGCCTCAAACGAGCCGGCCTTCTTTCCCAAGACGGCGTTGAAGGCGCCCTGAACCGCCATTGAAGCCCCTGACAGGGCGGCTATGAGAAGCGCGACAGTCTTCACGGGCGTCCCTCCGGAGATTACGTCATATCCTCTGGTGTTCTCTGGGTAGTATAGCACTGGGATGTCGAACGAACTCCCAATCGCTAACTTCGGGGGGACACATTTTGTTCCTAAGCCACAACGAAAGGACCGACCTGGCGCTGGAGCGCGCCACCACTGCCACGACCCGGGCGGGGCGTGAGATCCCCGGGATGAACGTGCGCGAGGAGGAAATGGACGGCATCAAGATCACGCGGGTCGAAGTAATGACCCCTCAGGCCGCAGCCCAGATCGGCAAACCGCCGGGAAGATACTTCACGCTTGAGTGCCCGGCACTCCGGTACCGCAGCCGGGTGACTCTAAAGGAAGTCGCGGGGATAATCGCATCTGAATTAGCCGGGCTGGCAGGGCTCCCCAGGGCTAATGACGTCCTCATAGTCGGCTTGGGCAACTGGCAGGCCACTCCCGATGCCCTGGGGCCGCGGGTTGTCTCTCAGCTCATGATCACCAGGCACATCAGGGAACACCTCCCACAAGAGCTGGGCGGCAGGCTAAACCCCGTGGCAGCCATCTCTCCGGGGGTCCTGGGGATCACGGGTATGGAGACCATTGACATTGTTAGGGGCATCGTGGAGCAGGTGAGGCCCGAACTGGTCATCACGGTAGACGCCTTGGCGGCGAGAGCGCCCTCGAGACTTCTCACGACCGTCCAGATCGCCGACACCGGCATCCAACCAGGTTCTGGTGTCGGAAACAAGAGGCCGGGCATAAACCAGGAGACCCTTGGGATACCGGTGATCGCTATGGGCGTCCCGACGGTGGTTTCCGGGGCAGCAATTGCCTCCCAAGTGCTCGATGAATACTTCCAGAGGTTTAACCCCCATGCCCGGGCGACTCTCGACTCCATTTCAGACTTTCTGGGACAGGAAGTCAGAGAACTCATGGTCACGACCAAGGACATCGACGTCGAGATCATGGAAATGTCAAAGCTGTTGGCAGGCGCGCTGAACAAAGCCACCCAACCTGCCATCAGCGAAGAAGAAATGCTGGACTACCTACAGTAAAGTCCGGCACTGAGATCCACTGAGATCTTGAGAGGGGCAGATTCCTCTGCCCCTCCTCATTGAACTGCTTGAGTGTCATCGCTGACTCTTGGAGCTACCGCGATTGCTCTACCGGCTAGAACTGCCTCTGCTGCTGTTGGTTGGCAGATCCCGCTGCGGGGAATCTACCGCTGCTCAGGCTCTGCTCCGCAAGTTCGATCATCCGCCTGACCATGTGTCCGCCGACGGCGCCACAGGTACGCGACGGGATGTCGCCCCAGTAGCCGCCCGGAGGCTGGATGCCCAGCTCGTTGGCTATCTCGTTCCTAAAGGCGTCAAGAGCCGCGCGAGCCTGAGGCACTACTGCGATGTTACGTTTCTGCCCGGTTCCCATTCATGTCACCTCCTGTCGAACTTATTATGTTCACTTCAGAAGGCTTCATGCTGGGATGTTGTGGGCTTTTTATGTTAAGTTTGACAATCGATTGTTCGAACTTGACGATGGCGACATCAGGGCTGCGATTGGTATCCCCGCAACTGGCTCAGCGTGACCGGCCGTGCTTGAGGAGGTCTCCAAACTTCTCTCTTACGCGCTCCACCACAGTAAAGACCTCGGGAGACGCTGAGCCTCGCTCCACCGCTTCCAGCATCTCTTTGGCCTCTTGCCTTGCCCTGGCCACTACGTCAAGCGAGAGCCCCAGTTCGGCCAACTTGATGTCGGGCATTCCGTGCTGTGCTGTGCCAAAGAACTGTCCGGGTCCTCTTTCCCTGAGGTCCATTTCCGCCACTTCGAACCCGTCAGTTGTCTTCTCCAATCCCCTGAGTCGGGAAAGACTTGACTCGCTTGAGGCTACAAGGAAGCATACGGAAGGATGCCGCCCGCGTCCTACCCGGCCTCTCAGCTGGTGCAGCGTAGCCAATCCAAAGGAGTCGGCATCTTCAATCACCATCGCCGTGGCGTTCGGTACGTCGATCCCTACTTCCACAACGGTGGTGGCCACAAGGACTTGGATCTCACCATTGGCGAATTTTGTCATCGTTTCGTTAATCTCATTTTTGCTGAGACTCCCGTGAAGGAGCCCGATAGAGAGGCCCTTCAGGTAACCTTTCTCAAGTTCTTCCTTCACCATCGAAGCCGCTCGTCTGTCAGTTTTCCCTTCCGTGATGAGCGGGCACACGATGAAGGCCTGCCTGCCTCTTGCCACTTCATCCCTTACAACCCGGTAGGCGTTCTGGCGCTGTCTCCGGGTGACGCACCTGGTGGTGACTGCCACTCTTCCTTCGGGCATGGAATCCATGACAGACACATCAAGGTCGCCGTACAGCGTGAGCGCCAGTGAGCGTGGAATGGGCGTCGCGCTCATCACAAGCATATGTGGGAGGACTTCGTCGCTATGGGACAGAGTCAACCTTTGCTTAACGCCAAAACGGTGCTGCTCGTCAGTTACGACGAACCCCAGCTTGCGCCACCTTATCTCCGGGCTCAAGAGGGCATGGGTCCCGATCAGAACGTCGATTTCGCCGGAGGAGAGCTTCGTGAGAGTCGATTCCCTGTCGCTCTTCCGAACGGCGCCCGAGAGAAAGCCCGTCCGCACCCTATCTCCCACAAGTTGCCTGAAAGTGTTGAGGTGCTGCGTGGCAAGGATCTCCGTCGGAGCCATGAGGGCTCCCTGCCAGCCGTTTTCCACAGCCGAGATAAGTCCCCACATGGCCACTACGGTTTTGCCGCTCCCCACGTCACCCTGAAGCAGCCTGTTCATGGTGTGCCCCGACCTAAGGTCACGCCCGATATCCTCAATGGCTCTCCTCTGGGCGGATGTCAGCCTGAACGGGAGACCGGCCAAGAAGGCATCGGCCTCGCGAAACGTTTCGAACGGCCGCGGGCCCGGAGACTTCAGCGCTTCGGCTTTCATCGAGAGGAGCCCTATCTGAAGGCTGAGTGTCTCGCGAAAGGCCAAGGTCCGGCGCGATTTTTCCCATACTTCGCAGGACTTTGGGTCGTGAATGCCTTGGTAGGCCTCTCGTTCGCTCAAACAGCCATGCTTGTCCAAGATCGTCTGAGGCACCAAGGGCTCTAGGTAGGGGGAATATACTTTTAGGGCATCTTTGATTATCGAGTGAATGCTTTGGGACGTGAGTCCTTGAGTCGCGTGATACACCGGAATGACAGGTCCCTTGGCGTCACCGGAACTACTCTGACGCCAGAGGGGGTGGGCCATCTCGAAGGCTCCTCTCCTCCACTCCACTTTCCCCGAAGCCGATACCGGCATGCCGGGGGCGAACCTCTTGTGGATATAGGGCATGTTGTACCAGACGAGATAGAGGATGCCCGTACCGTCGGCTATGCCCACTCGAAAGGCCCTACCGCGGCTACTCCCTATGAACTGGGCCGAGATGACCTTGCCCTGCACCGTCACCGGAACGCCTGCCGTAACAGCACCCATCGGCACCACACGGGAGAAGTCGTCGATGCGGAATGGAAAGTGGTCCAAGAGGTCCCGCACGGTTTCTACTCCGAGCTCGCGAAGAAGCAAGGCCTTCTTGGGGCCGACGCCCTTCAGGTACCTGACGGGTTCATCCAGTGACCGCCCCATGCTCCCAGTCATTCCACCGAGATGATGAAGTAGTAAAGTGCCTGCCCTCCGCTGTGGAACTCCAGCTCAACCGAACCGTCGAGCATAGCCTCCAGGTCTTCGCTTGCCTTGGCGGCCGTCTCTTCATCCACATCCTGGCCCCAGTATACGGTCACGATCTCGTCGCCTTGTTTTACCATCCGGCGCACTATCTCCTTGAGCGCAACCACCGGGTCATCTCCCACCAGTTCGACTTTGCCGTCGATGAGGCCCAGGATATCCCCTTGGTTCATCACATGCCGTCCAAACTTGCCGGTCCGGGCAGCGTAGGTCACTTCTCCCGTCTTGACTCGCTTCAGGGCTTTTGAGGCCCTCTTGAGGTTGTGCCCCATGTCCTCGTTGAGATTCAGGGATAGAAGCGCCGATATGCCTTGCGGAATGGTCTTGGACGGGATTATGTACATATTCCGTCCCACAAGCTTCTTGGCTTGCTTGGCAGCCAAGAAAATGTTGCCGTTATTGGGTAGGAAGATGATCTTCTTGGCAGCCACGCTCTTCACGGCCGCCGCGAGTTCGGCGGTTGACGGGTTCATGGTAACGCCACCGTCGATGACCAAGTCACAGCCAAGACTCTTCATGATGTCCTTGAGTCCCTGGCCGGTCGCGACCGACACTATCCCGGTTTCCCTGGCCTCTCTTTCGTTGACGGCGGCAGAAAGTGAAGGCGGCAGCACTGAAGCGCTGCCGGTGGCCCCTGGGGCTCCGCCTGTTTGTTCAGGTGAGGCCAGGCCTCCCGGGCCGCCTGCGGCCGTTGCCGGAGAGGACGATTTGGCCATGTCCCGGGACTGCTCGATCATGTTGTCGATGGTAACGTCCGAAAGGGTGCCGTGGGTGAGACAGGCGGTCAACACGTCACCCGGACGGTCGGTGTGGATATGCACTCTGGCGAGCCCTCCCGACCCGACGACCAGGAGCGAGTCTCCAAGAGGAGTCAGGTCCTCCCTCAGCCTATCCGGAGACGAATCATGAAGGGTCACCAGGAGCTGGGTGTCGTAAGGGTATCTGATATCGGCGGTCTCAAGCTCTTCGACACGGAATGATCCTTTCGATGGCGCGGGAAAGGTCACCGGACTCTCGCCGACCGCTATCTCCCTTACTTCTTCGTAGGACAATCCCTCGAGAAATCCTTCCACTATGAAAACGAGACCTTTGCCTCCGGCGTCAACTACGCCCGCCTGTTTGAGGACGGGAAGCATTTCGGGGGTGTGCTCCAACACCGCCTTGGCTTCCTTGAGGCCGGAGCCCAAGATCGACGAAAGGTCGTGAGAGGAGGCCGCTTTGGTCGCCCCGTCGCGGAGCCCGCGAAGCACCGTGAGGATGGTGCCTTCAACCGGTTTCATCACGGCCTTATACGCTGTTGTAACCGCTTCGTCCAACGCCCCGCACAACTCAGGTGCCGTAACGCTGTCCCGTCCCTGAAAGTGCCTGGCGATACCTCGCAGTATTTGGGAGAGAATCACTCCCGAGTTGCCCCGGGCCCCCATGAGGGCTCCGTGGCTCGCCATCTCGGAAGCCTCCGACAGAGTAAGCCCGCTCTTTTCTGACAGCGTGTCGGCTGCCGATGAGAGCGTGAGGTACAAGTTGGTCCCCGTGTCTCCGTCGGGAACCGGGAAAACATTGAGGGAATCCACTTCTTTCTTTCGAGCGCCCAGATACGATCTCGCGCTCAAGACCAGACGCCTAAAAACGTCGCCATCCAGGATACTATGGGCCATAGTCAACTCCCCGAGCTTCCTTGCAGCCTGATTCCTTGCACGTTCACCGTTACTTTCTTAACTTTGAGTCCTGTAACATTCTCAACCGTGTATCTGACTTTGTCCACAACCATCCGGGCAACTTCGGAGATCTTGACTCCGTAACCTACAACCACCGCCAGGTCGATGTAGACCAGATCGCCCTCAATTGACACCGAGACGCCCTTGGATAGGTTCTCTTTGCCGAGAAGTTCGGCGATCCCGTCAACCATTCTACGTCCCGCCATTCCGACGACGCCGTAGCACTCGGTGGCCGCAGCCCCCGCGATGGTAGCGATGGCTTCCTCGGACAGGATGAGACGTCCCAGATTCGTCTCTACCTCCTTGCCGGTCAGCTGAGGCATTGCCATCCTCCTTCGCTTGCGAGGTCAAACCCACTTCTAGATGATTCTACGCTTTTCCTCCCTATTCTCCTATGCTACAATGCTAGGGTCATACGGATGACCCGTAAGGAGGTTTTTTTCGTGCCCAGGTGCGAGATCTGCGGCAAGACCAAGTCGGTCGGCAACCGCGTAAGTCACTCTCAGATTAAGACCAAGAGGACCTATTCCCCCAATATCCAGAGGGTCCGTGCCATAATCGACGGCCACACCAGGCGAGTACATGCCTGCACGGCTTGCCTCCGTTCCGGAAAAGTCAAGAGGGCCATCAGGGCAAGGACCGTTTCTCAGGACTAAAGGCGGCAAGACACAATAGGAGACAAAAGGAACACCTCGTCCGCTTTCCGGAGAGGTGTTTTTCGTGTGGGACCGCTCCTACCTCACTTGTAGCCGAAGAGTCCCAGGATCGCCCTGACGATTCCCGAGAGAGGCTTTGGGACTCTCATGACGCGTACCTTCACTTGGCAAAGACCTCCTTCACAGTCCGCTCCGGAAGCCGTAGACAGCGCCGGCAATAAGTCCGGCGCCCACAAGGGCGAGGATGACCCATGAGGGTAGCGACAGGAGAAGAATGACGGCTCCGGAGGCCCCCATCAGCGCCCAAAAGTAGACTTTGTGTTTGGCAGCTCTCGACCTCAGCCGCAATAGCATCCCCGCTTTTTCATCCAGGAATCAGTAAAGTATATTCAGGGATGCTTCGGGGTGCTCTCTTTGAGGGCAAGTATGGTGCTTCGCCTGTCGGATGCCTTGAAGACGTGGCTCCCGGAGACGAGGATGTCCGCCCCACTGGAGACGAAGAGACCAGCGTTCATTGACGTGATCCCCCCGTCGACGGCGATGTCGATGGACCGACCTGACGATTCAACCATGCTTTTCACGGCCTTGACCTTTTCCGCCATACCCGTCAAGCACTTCTGCCCGCCCCACCCTGGGTTGACGGTCATGACCAAGACCAGATCGACCAAGTCCAAGACATAGGAAATGGTATCGGGAGGCGTGGCCGGGTTCAGGGCTACACCGGCTTTCACGCCGTGGTCCTTGATGAGCTGGAGGAGCCGGTGGAGGTGAGTGGCCGCTTCCACGTGTACGGTCAGGTAGGAAGCGTGTGGGAGAAAGAGCGGAACGACCGAGTCAGGATTGTCCACCATTAGGTGAATGTCCAGGGGGATGCCGTAGTGACAAAGCCTCTCGGCCGTGAGTGGTCCGTAAGTCAAGTTCGGCACGAAGTGCCCGTCCATGACGTCCAGGTGAAGGAGATCCGCGCCTGCCTCCTTGACCGAAAACACGTCGGCCTCCAGATTGGCGGGATCTGCCGAAATCAGCGACGGCGAAACTCTAATCTTGCCCATACTTCCGTTTCTCCCTCTCTATACATTCATCCAAGAGCGACAGGTAGGTCTCATATCTTTCGGGAGCGATGGCGCCTTCCGCAAGAGCCTCTCGAACGGCACAAAGTTCTTCGGTCTTGTGAAGACACCTGGGGAAGTGACACAAGGGCGCCAGTTCGATCATTTCCCGGTAGTAGTAACCGAGGGAAAAGGGCTCGCAGTCGACGATGTCAAGCCTGGAGAACCCCGGAGTGTCGGCGACGAACGCTCCGCCCTCAACCGGATACAGGGTAACGCCCTTGGTCGTGTGCCTGCCGCGCCTGATCTTGGAGAGGCGGCCCGTCGAGATATCCCGCTCTGTCACCGACGAGAGTATTTTGGATTTCCCGACCCCGCTGGCGCCCGCAAACACAACGTTTCTTCCCTGCATCCTCTGAACGAGGTCCGATAGACCTTCTGCGGTGACCGCAGAGGTTCTTGCGACTTCGTAGCCTGCCTTCTCGTAGACGGCCGATAACCTCCGGACTTCGTCCGGGTCCTCGATATCCACCTTATTGAAACACACCACTGCGTCTATGTCTTGGCTCTCCAAATGGACCAGTATCCGGTCCACGTATACGAGGTCAATAGGCGGGTGCGTAACCGCAGTCACGACGACGACGCGGTCGATGTTGGCCACGGGAGGGCGGATGAGGGAGTTCTTGCGTGGGAGAACCTCCTCTACAAGGCCTTGGTCCTTCTTCCGGCTGATCCTCACAAGGTCGCCCGGAATAACCTGCACGCTGCCGTGCCTGAGACGCCCGCGCAAAGAGCACCGGACCGTCTCGCCGCCGACCCATACCAGACAGTAGGAAGAATGAACCGCAGTTACCCTGCCCTCCAACTCCGTGACAACACCTCGCTCTAGGGCCTTATCGTTTCGTATGATCGCCTTCCGCCCATATCGGTGATTACCGTCGCTTGAGTCCCTTCCCACATGAAGTGCACCGTCTGCTCGACCTCAGGCTGAACGAGGCGGTCGTACACGACCCTTTCCCCCAGGTCATCCCTCACGGTGATCACCACGTGGACCAAGTCTGTCTGTCCCGCGTATTCCTCCGGCACCCTGAAAGTCTTGGAGAAGCGGTGTTTCGCCGTAGTCGTTCTCCCACTGACGGTGAGAGAGACCCGGTACTGGTACGGGACCTCTGTACCCGGTAGCGGGTTCTGCGCTATCACGGTACCCTCAGGCAGCGGGGAATCTTGGTACGAGACATTGCCGACGCCGAGCAGAGATTCTATCAGCGTCTCCTTGGCCTCCTCAAGCATCTTGCCTCTCACATCAGGTATCTTGACCGACTGCGGCTCAGGACCGTCTGATACCACCAGGTCCACAGGAGTGTTCTTGGGCACTTCCAGCCCGGGTTTCGGGTTCTGGCTGATCACCCTGTCTTTCTCAATTTTCTCATCCCATGTACGGGTTACGTTGCCCATGGAGACGTCGGAATTCTGAAATTCGATGGACGCTTCCTTGACAGTCATATTCCTCACGTCGGGGATGGTCGCGAGGTCTTGCCCCTTTGAAACGAGGCACCAAATCTCTCTCCCCTGCTTAACCTGTTCGCCGGGGAGCGGGCTCTGAGAGATAATCACGTTAGCAGGGACCTCCGGATCATTTCGCCAACCGGAGACCATAAGCACAAGTCCCAGTCGCTTGCTCTCTTCCTGGGCTTGCACAAAAAGCTTCCCGGCCAATTCCGGCACCGTCACCAGAGGTACATCCATCCAATCTCTGAACAGCTTAAGCGCGTACCCGCCCATCGCGACGGCGATCACCGCGACGACAAGGAAAACCTTGGTGCCTAATGAAAGCCCCCGCCTCTTCTTCTGTGGACGTGCCACGACGTCATCATCCTCCTCCGGCCCTCCGGACGCCGGAGCATCCTCTCGAGCGGTGCCCGGGGCCGGGTCCCAGCCTGCCTTGGCGAGGATGAACCCCATCTCCCGCCGCATTTCGTCAACAGAGGAGAATCTCTCCTCAGGATTCTTTTTTAGGGCCTTGGTTACAACGTTGGCTACCCTCTCAGGCAATGACGGCTTCACTTTGCGGATGGGTGGCGGTTCCGACTGGACATGTTGGAGGGCGACCGCCACCGGGCTGTCTCCGGCGAAAGGCTGCTTGCCGGTGAGCATCTCAAAGAGGACGACTCCCAGAGAGTAGATATCTGAACGGTTTGAGACCACACCGTTCTTAGCCTGTTCGGGGCTGAGATATGGCGCGGACCCTACCACCAGATCGCGAGACGTGGTCGAGATCGCGCCCAACGCCCGGGCTATGCCGAAATCGGCCACTTTGACGTGTCCGTTCTTGGTGAGAAGGATGTTCTGAGGCTTGATGTCCCTGTGGATAATTCTCCGGTTGTGAGCGTGGGACAAAGCTTCACAGATCTGAGACGCGATCTCCAACGCTTCCGTCGTGTCAAGGGCGCCTTCCCTCTTCAGCTTGTCTCGAAGCGTCTCGCCCTCAATGAGCTCCATTACAATGAAGTAGAGGCCCCGGTCTTCGCCCACATCGTAGATGTTCACGATATTGGGGTGAGACAAAGAGGCGACCGATTGCGCCTCTCTGCGGAAACGACGGATGAACTCCTCGTCCTCGCTCATCTCGGGCCGGAGTACTTTGAGGGCTACGTTCCGGTCGAGGACCAGGTCGTAAGCTTTCCATACGACGCTCATCCCACCGCCGCCGAGCTTCTCTGTGAGCTTGTACCTGTTTAGTACCTTCCTGCCTGTGATGTCAGCGGGTGACAACGGATTCACCTCTCCTAGCCGCAGGCGGCTCCCTCTATGTCTGGCCAGAGCAATACGACCGTAACATTATCGTAGCCGCCGCGCTGGTTTGCCGTATCAACAAACCTTTGAGCGACTTCCTTTCTGCCGACCATGGAAGTCATTTCACCTATCTCTTTCGAGTTCACAAGACCTGTCAATCCATCAGTACATAATACCACAACGTCACCGGGGCTCAGGTTCTCCTCGTAGATGGCTATGGGCACGGACATCTCCGTGCCCAAGGCGGCCGTCAGCGCATTCCTGGCCGGATGCCTCATGGCCGCTTCCTCAGTTATGGTGCCGTTCCTCACCAGTTCTCCCGCCAGAGAATGATCTTCGGTTATCTGACGGATCTGTCCTCTGGAGATGAGATATGCCCGGCTATCGCCAACGTGGCCGATGTGAATCTTGCTTTCGTCTTCAAGGACCAAAGCGGCAGTAAGGGTTGTCCCCATCCCGACATTGCCGGTCTCGGCTGCGGCATGCAGGACCTTCCGGTTCCCATACCGTATGGCCTTGAACAGGAGCTCTTGCGGCATGTGCTTCTCGTAGTTCGCGAGGATAAACTCGCCGCAGTGTTTGATGGCAAGAGATGACGCAACCTCTCCGGCCTCACAACCTCCGATGCCGTCGGCGACCATCGCCAACCAAACGCGCTCGGAAAAAGCCTGAACCATCCATGCGTCCTCGTTGTCGGGCCTGACAAGCCCCCGCGAGGTTCGAGCGCTCCACTGCAACTCCGGTCCCTCCCAACAAGCCCTGCGCGTCAGCTCATTTCTCTGTCATCTCGCGTCGCAGCTGTCCGCACGCCGCTTCGATGGTCCCACCGAGACTACGACGTAAAGTGACCTTAATACGGTTCCTTTCGAGAATCTCTTTGAACGTCCTGACTTCCAGAGCACCGGGCCGGCTCCAGGGCAAGCCCGGCACAGGGTTCCATGGAATTAGATTTACCAGACAATCTATCCCGTCCACAAGGGCCGCCAGCGCTTTCGCATCCTCCCTGCGGTCGTTGACCCCCGAAAGGAGCATATATTCAACGGTTACCCGTTGGCCGGTCGCCAAGGCGTAGTCCCTGAGGGCCTCGACAACCTGACCGACCGGATACATCCGGTTGAGAGGTATCAGGCTGTCGCGAACATCATCTGTTGCCGCGTGCAGAGAGAGGGCCAATCTGACTCCTCTGGAGTCGCCTGCGAACGCTCTCATGGCCTCGGGTATGCCCACAGTTGACACCGTTATCCTCCGGCGAGACAGATCGTAGCCGGACGGGTCGCAGAGCGTGTCGATGGCAGCCATCACGTTCTCATAGTTGAGGAACGGCTCGCCTGTCCCCATGAACACCATGCGACCGATGCGGGCCTTTTCGTCCGCGCACATGGCTATGAACTCCTCAACTATCTCTGCCTTGGAAAGACCCCGTTCGTACTCCAAATGGCGGGAAGCGCAAAACGCGCACCCTACCGGACAGCCAACCTGAGTGGATACGCATCCCGTCAACCCGTACTTATATTTAAGGAGCACCGACTCGACCAGCGGTCTCCCTTTCGTGCCCCAAAGGTACTTTTTCGCCCAGTCTCCCCCTCCTTCCTGCTTGCGCAAGAGGGTGAGGCTTCTAATTTTCACCTTGGTTGTCAAATAGTCCCGTAGACCTGCCGGCAGGTCCGTCATCTCGTCGAAGGAGGCCGCGAACCGCTTGTATACCCAGTTCAGTATCTGGCCGGCCCGGTAGGGTTTGTGTCCGGCCTCTTCGAGGATGGAAGAGAGATTCTCTTTAGAGAGCTCGAACAGGCTTGGTTTCGAGCAGTCTCCGTCTTCGATGTTCACGTCAGACCCTCCTGGCTCTCGCGATGAAAAACCCGTCGCTCCCTGAGCGATGGGACAGGATGTAACGGTAGCCGGGCCCTGCAAAGGGCTCGTCGGACAGCATTCCGGCGGATCCGGGGTCCAAAGCGGCCGCCGGGTCCAGAGGGACCAAATCGGCCGACCTGGAAAGGAACCGGAGCCATGTATCCTCGTTCTCCTCTTTGGTGAGGGTACACGTACTGTACACGAGCACGCCTCCTGGCCTGAGGTAGCGTTTGACCGACTCTAGCAGCCTCGTCTGCCTGAGAGCCATGGCCGGTATGTCGCTTTCTCTCCGGTTCCACCGGAGGTCCGGGTTTCTCCTGATGACACCCAGACCGGAACAAGGGGCATCAAGCAAGATACGGTCGAAGCCATGACTGAAAGGTTCGCCGCCCAGAGAAGGGTCCGACGCGTCTCGCGCCAGGACCCGGGCGAAATCAAGTCCCATCCGGCCGAGCGTGTCCCTCACCATGTCCGCTCGAGAGGCGTCGATGTCGGTCGCCACAAGCGTCCCCGATCCCTCCATCATCTCCGCCAAATGAGTCGTCTTGCCTCCCGGAGCCGCGCAAGCGTCCCACACTGCCTCACCCGGCCGTGCGCCCAGAGCCAGAGATGCAACGATAGCCGACGGGTCCTGTACCACAAACTCGCCTTCCAGAAAGCCCGGAAGCGAAGTCACCCGGGCTCCCCTAAGTAGCGTAAGGCTCCCGGGAACCGGCCCCGGCTCCGCCATCACACCTTGGGCACGGAGCCTGCCCAGGAGGTAGTCGCGAGAGGTCCTAAGGCTGTTCACCCTCAGTGTGATTGTCGGAACCCCGTTTCCAAACTCCAACAATCTGAGCCCGTCTGCCTGGCCGAACCTTTCGATAAACAGGCGGGCGATCCATTCCGGGTAGGAAAAGCGGGAAGTCGCGTATTCCAGGATGTCCTCGTCCAAGGAAGGAATCTCAACGTGGCCGGAGTGACGCGCCGCCGAGCGGAGGACGCCGTTGACGAATCCCTTTTCGCCCCGCCTTCGCAGAAGCTCCACTGTCGTGGATACAGATGCGTGGGCAGGGATCCCCATGATGAGGAATTGGCAGACACCGAGCCGCAGCGCCCAGAGGACCCGGGGAGCAAGGGACGAGAGGGGGCGGTCTGAATGGGAGGCGAGCACCCGGTCAATGAGCCCCTTCCATTTGGTCGTCCCGGCTACAAGCGACTCGGCGAGAGCCCTGTCGCTTCCACTCTCGATGGAAGCAAAAACATCTCCCCGGGAGGCGCCTCTTCGCCCCATGAGAACGTCTAGCGCGACTTCCCGGGGAGTCAACGTCAGTCTCTACGCCTGCCGCCCCGAAGCACTAAGAGCCTAAGGAGCTGGGCGACGGCAACCGCCATACCCGCCACATAGGTTAGGGCGGCGGCGTTCAGCATGTTTCCCACAGGCACCACCTCTGAAGGCGCCACGTAGCCCGAAACCTGGAGCATATCCAATGCCCGCTTCGAGGCGTTGAACTCAACCGGAAGAGTAATGGCCTGAAACAGTACGGCTCCGAGGAAAAACAGAAGCCCCAAGTCCATAAGGAACCCCGAGTTCATGAAGAGTCCTATGAAGAACAGGGGAAACGCCGCCTGCGACGTGAACTGGGCGACCGGAACCAACCCGTTCCTTAGAGCCAGAGGCGCATAGCCGACCGAATGTTGGACCGCGTGACCTACTTCGTGAGCCGCGATGGCTATAGCCGCCACCGACGGGCTGTCGTACGTAGAGTCTGAGAGGCGGAGAGTCCTCGACCGGGGGTCGTAATGGTCGGTAAGCTGTCCTCTCTGCTTCTCTATCCTTACATCGCCGAGGCCCGAGTTGCGCAAGAGAGCTGCGGCCACTTCCACGGCCGTACGACCGCTCTGAGAGCGGAGCCTGGAATAGGTGTTGTACGCAGACCGTACCTTGGCCTGTGCCCACATGGCGAAAATCATGGCCGGGATTACGAAGACATAAAATCCCTGGTCCCACCACATCATGTCTCTACCCTCCCACCGAATACACGATTTCTCGACCTGAGCCCCATGAGAAACGCTTGAGCGCTCATGCTGCTCCGGCCTTCAGGCTGAACCTCCAAAACGGCGATGGGGACATCGCCGCACTGGACGAGCGCCGATTCGCCTTCTACCCCAATTATACTACCCGCAGTGTGGGATCCTTCATGGAGTTCAAGAGGAAGGCGAGTCCGCCATATCTTGATACGTTGTCCGTCCAAATAAGTAACTGCTCCCGGCTTGGGTGAAAGGCCTCTAACCAGGTTGTGAACCTCCACAGCGGGCCTTCGCCAGTCGATCACCTCTTCGCCTTTGGAGAGGTGCCGGGCGATAGTGGCTTCCGGTTCATCTTGTGGTATCCGGGCGACCGAACCGGACGCCAAGAGGCGCACGGCCTCGACAAGGACGTGAGCTCCCAACGAGGCCAACCTCCTTTCCAGCGTCCCAAAGGTCTCATTGGGGCCGATGGGGACCTCCCGCCTGAGGACGATGTCGCCCGCATCCACTTTCTCGCTCATGTACATGATGGAGACGCCTGTCGCCGTGTCGCCGTTCATGATCGCTCTTTGGACCGGGTTACCGCCTCTGTACTTGGGGAGTAGCGACGGGTGCACATTCAAGCACGCGATCTTCGGGGCCGACAAGACCTCCTCAGGGAGCTTCTGTCCGAAGGCGGCGACAATGACAAAGTCCGGGGCGATTTCGCGGATCTTGCGTACAACGCCGGGATCTCCCACCCGCTCGCAAGTGAGAACCGGAATGCCCAGCTCCATGGCTCTGGCTTTGACGGGGGTGGGGCGTATCTCCTGCTTCCTCCCAAAGGGACGGTCCGGCTGGGTCACGACGAGCTCCACCTTGACGCCTGAGGTCACCAGTTCATCCAGAGAAGGTACGGCAAACTCCGGGCTCCCCATGAAAACAGCCGTGATCTCTCTCTCCTTTGCCTCTTCCCCTTCGGGTTCGTCAGGTTCCTTCTTGACCTCTGAGATGGTCGTTGCCCGGTCGGTGTACAAAACGCCGTCCAGGTGATCAATTTCATGGCAGCAGGCCCTGGCTAGGTAGCCCTCGGCATCCACCCATACGTCATGCCCGTCCCGGTCCAGCGCTTTCACAGTGATCTTGAGAGGCCTCTCAACCTCACCTATGTAACCCGGAAAACTGAGGCATCCCTCGACACCAATCTGGGTCTCTTCTGAGACCGAGACGATCTCCGGATTTACGAGGAACAGGGGTCCTTCCCCGATGTCTACTATCACTATCCTCTTTGAGATTCCCACTTGAGGCGCGGCCAGGCCGGCCCCCGAGGCATTCCGCATAGTCTCCAGCATGTCATCTAGTATCTTGCGTACCGCGTTGTTGACCCGCGGCACCGGCCTGGAGGCTTTCCGCAATACCGGGTCTCCAAACTTCCTGATCTCAAGGATCGCCAACGAAACCACCTTCACTCACGATATCCATATCTTCTGTGACTTCGGAAGACGCCGGTCGTTCCTGTAAATCCTATGAGCGCACGACGAGACATTCCTCAGTCTCTCACTCAGTATCTACGGGGTCTACGTCCACCAGGATCTTTACCGCCCTGAACTTGGACATACCCTCCAGGACCCGGCGGCACTCAGCCGCCATAGTCCCGTGGTCGTCGCCCTTCAGCGCTACGTGCCACCGGTAGACCCCCCGGACCTTCGGCTTCGGAGCCGGAGCCGGTCCAAGCACTCTGATATCGCCCTCCGGGGGCAGCATTGAGACAAACGCGGAGGCGGCTTCTGAAACCTTCTCCAGGTTCCTGCCTTCGAACTTCACCCTGAAGAACCTCTTAAACGGAGGATATCCCAGCATTCGTCTCATTCGCAACTCGTCCTCGTAAAAAGAACCGCCGCCGGCAACTCCCCGAATGGCGTGGTGGTCCGGATTCTGGGTCTGAACAACATAGACGCCGCGAGAGCCCAGTTCGGGGTCAACACAGTCCTTGAGCCCTGCAAGCAGGCGGTAAGCCCTTTCAGACGCCCGGAAGTCGGGCACGCTGAGAGCCGTATCGGCAGACAAAACGCCTACCATGCCGACCTTTGGCAAGAGGCTTTGTCCCAACACCAGCTGGGTGGCAATCAGACACCCGGGAGAAACCCGGCCGAAAGCGCCCAGGATCTCACTAGGGGTAGTCTTGCGGGCAACGTCCTGATCAAGCGTGAAAACCGGCACTTCGGGGAATTTTCTCTGGAACTCAGCCTCGGCCTTCTCAATACCAAGACCGGAGAACCGCCAATTGTGGCCCCCGCAAGCGGGACAGACCGCCGGGGCTTCTTCCCGGAAACCGCAAGTGTGGCAGATCGTCTTGCCCTCTCTTCTGTGATAAGACATGGGCACTCCGCACCGGGGGCACGATATCGCGCTGCCACAGTCCCTGCAAGAGACGTAAGACGAATCGCCGCGCCGGTTTAGAAACAGGACGGCTCGGTGTCCGGAGGAGAACGCGGCCGCCAGTTTCCCCTGGAGAGGTGCTGAGATGATCTCTCTGCGGGGGCGTGTCTCCTTGAGGTCAACGACCGTTACCCTCGGTCCCGGCTCCAAGAGGCCCTCGCCGTTCTCCGGCGGTTCGGCCGGACCCTCCCGTAGGCACGACCACCGGCGCCGCTCAATGTTCTCTACTGCCTCTACGCTCGGATAAGCGCTTCCGAACACCACCTTGGCCCCTCTGGTTCCGCGGGCCACGGCCGCGGTCCTGGCGTCAATAAACGGCCAGTCCAGAGACTTGTATGCCGATCCAGGCTCCTCGTCCAGGATCACCAATCCCAGGTCGCGGAGGGGCGCGAAAACAGCGGACCTTGTACCTGCCGCTATCTTCACCTCTCCTCGTGAAAGAGCGAGCCACGAAGTCCTCCGGACGACTCCTGTCATCTCGGAGTTGACCGGGCATACCTCACCCGGGAACCTTGCGCTCAGGAGGGCCAGGATACCTTCTAACACCTTTGTCTCAGGGCACAAGATGAGGACACTTTGCCCACGTCTGAGCGCGCTGTCTGTGAGGTCGAGGTACTTATTCCACCTGAACCGCCGGGAGCCCCAGACATAGAGAACGGGAACCGTCTCCATTTCCTTTGAGAGGTCGGTCTTCTCTACTTCCTGAGCCGGCTCACGGTCCGGAATGGCTGGATGAGGCGGAAGGCCGCCCTCCTTGAGCACCCTGGCGACGCTCTTCCGCGGCACTACCGGCGGGTACAAGTTGGACCAAAGAGAGGCGGTTGAGGCGCAATAGTGTCGTGCCAGCGCTTCCGTCAAACCCAGGAGCTCCTGCGGGGGCAAGAAAGATAGATCGTAGATATCTTCAACCGGTTTTATGCTGAAAGGCGGTTTCTCGGCGCATTCGCCAAGGACGAAGCCATCGGCTCTTGCCCTGCCGAAGGGTACCCTCACCTTGGCTCCCCTCGGGAGGGAAATCTCAGATGGACAGGAATACGTAAACCGCCGGTCGCCTACGGCCGGCACGTCCACGATAATGTCTAGGTAAACGGCGTCCACGGGATCACGGGACACAGAGGGTGTCCCCCGAGGCTCATATGAATGGCTCTGACTCACCGGGGACTTGTTCCTCCGGCGTCTCTTCGTCCTCTTCGAGGTGGGCCGGGTCTTGTTTCTTGAGGGTCACTATCACTTTTCCCCGGTTAATCTCATCAAGCGCGATGGTCACCGGTTTGTGGCCCGAACCCAACGGTTCCTCTCTTCCATCCACTATCTCTCTGGCTCTCTTTGCCACAGCGATCACCAGAGCGTACTTTGAGCTCAACGCTGAGCGGTCAGAACCCGCTTCAGTCATCATTAGCCGTCCTCCTCTTGGAACGGGCCCGCTCTCCCGCCACGATAGCGGACAGCCTCTCTGTTGCCCGGTCAATATCAGAATTGATGATAACATAATCATACCCACTGAGATCAGACATTTCCATCTCAGCGCTATTCAGCCTGACTTGCCGCTCCGAGTCCGTCTCGGTGCCTCTCCCCAGTATCCTCCGCCTTAGCTCGTCCATGGAAGGGGGCAAGACAAACACAAAGATTCCCTCCGGGTAGACGGCTCGCAAGGTACGGGCTCCCTGTACATCCTTTTCGAGGATAACGTCGGTACCGCTCCGAAGGGCGTCTTCAACCGGCTTCCTGGGTGTACCGTAGAATCTCCCGTAGACAGAAGCCCACTCTACAAGCTCCTGCCTGTCCCTCATGGATAGAAATTCTTCCCTGGATAGAAAGAAATAATCCACTCCGTTAGCCTCGCCCGGCCTAGGAGGGCGAGTGGTAACGGAGGGACAAAAGGTGAGGCTCACATCCGCCGCCAAGAGGTTACGCCTGAGCGTCCCCTTGCCGCATCCGGATGGAGCAGTTATGACGAAAAGTATTCCTCTTGACATAGGTACTTATTATCTATCTCTAGTTACCTATTGGCGTCAAGCCTGGATACAACCGTTTCAGGATTCACGGCACTCAACACCACATGTCCGGAATCGGCCACAATAACCGCGCGAGTGCGCCTGCCATGAGTCGCGTCCACAAGCATCCCCCGGTCTCTGGCTTCTCCGATAATCCGTCTAATCGGAGCACTCTCCGGCGACACCATTGCCACAATTCTACCTGCGGAGACGATGTTGCCGAAACCGATATTCACCATTCGGATGCCCATGGAAACCTCCTGACTACTTCTCCAGGAAACGGGCCAAGAGCGCCTCTTTCTGCCTCTTGCCGAGGCCCTGGACGCGGCGGGACTCGTCGATCCCGACTTCTTCCATGATCTTCTCGGCCTTGACTTTTCCGACCCTGGGCAGGGACTTCAGAAGGTAAGAGACCTTCATCCTCTGGATGACGGCATCGTCTTTCCCAGAAAGGATATCGGCGAACTTGATTTCACCCTTCTTCAGTTTGGCTCGAAGCTCCGCCCTTGCCCTGCGCATTGTCTGCGCCTTCTCCAGCGCTTTCTTCTTCTCCGCCGGAGTCAAACTCGGAAGCGCCATGAATCTCCCTCCTCAACAGTATCTAGCCTAACCCGTGAAGCCTCTTCTCTGTCTAACGCCCACTTGGGGCGATATTCGCCCCAACTGGCAAAATTCCTCTTTTTACCCCATGATTTAATGCCAAATGCCTAGTAGGACCTGTTCGACAGATTTCGCACCCGTCACAGGGAGAGTTTGGGGCGAATAAATCAGTGCCTTAATCCTCATATTTACTAAAGTCGCAGCAAGAATGCGCCCCGTGGGCGAGTGTCTTTGGAATTTTGGCTCTTCGGGAGGAATCCTATTCGTGGACTGGTTTCTCGGGCTCATAATAGCAATAGCGGCAGGGCTTTTACTGGTGTTGTTCGCGCGCCGGCGCCGTGAGACCGGCATGCCGGCGGAGGGGCGCCGACAGGGCCATATGGAAACCTCGTCAGAGATCGGCGTGCCCCCCGAAGAGATTGACCCCGACAAGGCCCTATATAGGGACCGTTTGTCCGGGGTGGAACGTCCCAGGGTTGGAGGATCCAGAGCCCTGGGCGCGCTCAAGGACCGTTCCTTGCGAAAAGACAATCTCTCAAAAGAAGTGGAACTGGCTTGGGAGGCCGCCGAGACCATCGAGTTTCAACCGGGGGCCTATGCCTGGCCCAGAGACTTCGTCGATGAGCGGCATCCGTCCAGCGGAGATGACAGGGACAAGAGGCCTCAGGACCCGAAAGCTTTCAGGGATGAGCAGTATTTTCTCCCCCAACGGTACGGCACGGACAGGTTGGTCCTCATGGCCCGTGACCCCCAGTGGGTCTACGCCTACTGGGAGATCACTCACGAGCACTACAGGCGGACCATGGAGAGACACATATCCGAGTGGGGTTTGTCCAGACCGGCCCTAAGGCTCTACGACGTAACGCCCGGTATCCCCCATGCCCACCTGGACGTGGTCGTAGGAGAAAACGCCGAGGACTGGTATGTCCACGTAAACAGACCCCGTCACACATTGATCGCCGAGTTGGGGCGCCTCTATCCGGGAGGGTTCGTGCCGATGCTCCGGTCAAATCCCGTGACCATGCCACCCAGGGACTATTCCATGGAAATAGCGCTTGAGTGGTCGGACCTGGACTGGGCGAGGCTTTACGGACGCTGGACACAAGAGTACTACGTTTCTTCACCGATGGCGTGGAGGCAATGACTTGGCCCTCCCGTCAGGATATTTGATCCTTGTCCTCCACGCGCACCTGCCATTCGTGAGGCATGTGGAATATGAGGATTCCCTCGAGGAACGCTGGCTGTTTCAAGCCATGACCGAGTGTTACCTGCCGCTCTTGGAATGTCTACGCCGCCTTGCCGGCGAAAACGTCAAGTTCGCGTTGACCGTCTCTCTATCTCCCACTCTCCTTGAGATGCTGGACGACGACCTCATGAAGAGCCGTTACAAGAGACACCTCCACATATTGCACGACCTTTCGTGCAAGGAGGTAAGACGACTAAGGGGATCGCCCGAAGCCAGAGCGGCCGAGATGTACAAGAAGCGTTTTGAGCGCGCCTATGAACTGTACACCCGAGAACTCGGTGAGGACCTTCCTGCCGCGTTCATGCGCCTCTACGAATCAGGCAGCGTGGAACTCATGACTTCGTCGGCCACCCACGCGTACCTTCCTCTCCTCATGCAGGACGAATCAATCGTGACTCAAATAAGGACGGGGATTAGGGCGTTCGAGCGGCGGTTCGGCTTCACTCCCAAGGGGTTCTGGCTGCCCGAGTGCGCCTATTCCCCCGAAATCGAACCCCACTTGGCCGGTTCCGGCGTTCAGTACTTCATATTGGAGACTCACGGAGTCCTGTGTGCCAACCCCAGGCCGCACTATGGCTTTCACGCGCCTGTCCTGACCCCTCTGGGGCTTGCCGCGTTCGGGCGCGACGTAGAATGCGGCAAGCAGGTCTGGAGTGCCGACGAGGGATATCCTGGCGACGGGGCATACCGGGAATTTCACCGTGACATCGCCTACGATCTGCCTGTCGAATACCTGGGCAAGGCGATTCCGGGCGGAGTCAGGACACCGACGGGCCTCAAGTACTACAGAGTCACAGACAGGCGGAGCGAGCACAAGGAGCCCTACGACCCGGACGCGGCCGCCGCCAGAGCCAAGATCCACGCCGCGAACTTCGTGTTCTGGAGAAATAAGGAGGCTGAGTACTGGGGGTCGGTCCTAGGGAAACCTCCTGTCATGACCGCTCCCTATGACGCCGAGCTTTTCGGCCATTGGTGGTACGAGGGTCCTTTGTGGATAGAGGAAGTGCTGCGTCTCACGGCGGATCCGGCGGCGGGCGTGAGGTCGGTAACCCCCTCTCTCTACCTGGGAAAGCATCCCCCGGCGCAGGTGGTCGCGCCTGCAGCCTCAAGCTGGGGCTACAAGGGATACAGCGAGGTGTGGTTGGGGCACCAAAACGACTGGATATATCGGCATCTCCATGCCTGCCAGGAGGCGATGGCAGAAGCGAGCGTGAAACATGCAGGAGCCCGCGGGATATCCGCCCGGGTGCTCAACCAGGCCCTAAGGGAGCTTCTGCTTGCGCAGTCATCCGATTGGCCCTTCATCATCACGTCTGGCACCGTCCCCGACTACGCTCGAAAGAGGCTGGTCCTTCACATTGGACGTTTTCAGGCCCTTATGGGACAGCTGAACTCGGGGCAAATCGATGAGACTTATCTTCACGAACTGGAAGAGAAGGACAACATATTTCCCTTCCTGGACTTCCGGTCCTTTACACGCTCTCCTCAGGAGGAACCGGAGCTTGCCCTTGCGGGAGAGGGGACTCTCGTTTGAGGGCAACCTACTTGGTGAACAGGATGTGATCGAGTGCCGCAAGGAGAAACGAGTCAGGAGCGGACACAGAACCTCAAAGAACTGGGTGTCCAGACCCTGCCGGAGCAGAAGAGCAGCATCTTCTGCCTTAACATTATCGGCCAGATCGAAGGCCATATAGTGCTTCCGTCCCAGAACAAGACCACCAAGTACGAACACGTCCTCCCTCAGCTGGTAGCCGTCGAAGAGAACCCGGACGTGTCTGCGCTTCTCATCCTCTTGAATACTGTGGGCGGAGATGTTGAGGCCGGGCTCGCCATCGCCGAGCTCATCAGGAGCTTGTCGAAGCCGACGGTATCGCTTGTCTTGGGGGGCGGACACAGCATCGGCGTCCCGGTGGCGGTGGCGTCGAGGTATTCGTTCATCACCGATTCGGCGACCATGACCATACATCCCATCAGGCTCGCAGGCACCGTCCTCGGGGTGCCCCAGACCTATGAGTATCTGGAGAAAATGCAGGATCGCGTCATCAGATTCGTTGTAGCCAACTCAAAGTGTTCGGAAGAGAAGTTTCGCGACCTCATGTTCCGTACCGGTGAGCTCGCCCGCGATATCGGCACGGTACTTGTGGGCGAAGAAGCCGTGAAAGCCGGACTCATAGACGCCGTCGGGGGTCTAAGTCAGGCAGTGAGAAAACTAAGAGAACTGGCCGATCTTGACGGGAAGGAGTCCGGCCCCTCCCCCGATGCCGAACCGCCCCAGCCTTACGGACCCGAGCCTATGGACTCCGGGGACGGCCCACAAGGGTCCCAGAAGGGCGAGCCCACGAGGCCGGACAACCGAGGTGAACCCCAGTGGTGATCTACACGGTGCTTCCGCCGGACCAGGTCATGGGGCAAGGCGAGCGAGAAGAGCCGCATTACTTCACCATTGAGATGGATGGAAAAACCTTCGTCATGGAGCTCGTAAACGGTAGCGCGCGGATTGTCAGACTGGTGTCAACCAATCCCAGCGACTACCTGAACCCCGAGTGGCAGCCGGGAAAGCAGGTGGGTTTTACGATCCCAGGTGGCCCGCCGGGGGTCCACTGATACCTCTAGCCCCCCGCGACGTAATAGCGAGAAGCGAGAGTCGTGGGAACCGGAGGTCTTGATCATGAAAACGGGTTGTTTGGGACTAATCCTGCTGGTAGTCGGCGGGTTTCTGCTACTGGGAGGAATCGTCGGCGCATTTCTGGGCATCGGCTTCGGCATAGTTGGAGCGGTCCTGCAGGCCGTGTTCGGCACTATCGGGGCCATCTTCAGGGCGATCTTCCGCTAAGGAAAGGCGCTCCGCTTCCCACAAACGGGTCATGCGGAGCGCCACCTTCAAGACCTGTGGCTCGGGTTACCTGATATCTAGGTCACCCGCCCATTAGAGGAGACACCAGCAGAACGTCATCCCCATCCCGTAGGACGTGAGAGAGTTCTCGCTTCTCACCGCCCACGACGGCGTACATGAAGAGGTCGGTATTGACGCCAAGCCTCTCCAGAAACATCTCAATGGTCTCCCCCGGAACGCACTCAAACACTTGAGTTTCGCCGCCACCGGGAAAGTAACACCCCGAGTGCCCCATACACGTAACCGTGATCCTCACCGGCTCCGGATGGCTCACTTCAGTATGTACCCTCTTCTGGTAAGCTCGGGGATCACAAAACCGAGTCCCAGTTCCTCCAGTTTGTCTTCGCCCGGAATGCCCTCCCTGGTCCAGCCTCGCCTGTCGTAGTAATCGTCCAGCAGATGATCGCACTGCTCTCTGGTCAAGACTTTCCCCTCAGCCGGGCCCGACGGCACCGGCTCCTCCATAAACCTCCTGGGCGGGTAGTCCCACAACCTTCCGAATCCGTCCACCTCCCGGGCACTGAAGGCTCTGGTCAGGTTCCAGATCCTCTCCGACACCCGTAGGAGGTCTTCCCAGCGGGCTTCGATTCCCGTCACCAGCGGGAATACCTCGGCGTAGTTCTCGAGTTCAAAGCCTATCTCGACCCACTGGAGCCTGCAGAGTCCCAACGCGTCGAAGAGCGGCCTTATGTGCTGCAGTTCGATGGCCTTCTCGGACTTGCCCTCAAGGTTATCTCTCCCGGTCGCCACGTCATGGGTGATTGCCCAAGACCGGTTGTGGTGGGCCCCGACGTCGCACGTCATGTAAGAAATCATCATGGAGGGTGCCCATCTTGCTTCATACCCCGACCACTCGAGACCCTTGACCTGGATGGCAAATCTCTCCGAATCTCCACCGATGCGCTCTGAAGCTGCCTTCACCCCGTCGGCCAAGATGTCGCCGATGCCTTCCCTCTTGGCGATCTTCTCGAGAAGGTAGACTACTGACGCGAGATCACCCCAGTCGAGAACCCTACCCACCTGCTCCTCGGTTAGGAGTCCCTTCTTGAAGCACTCTATGGCGAAACCGGCGGCGTTGCCGCCCGATATGGTGTCAAGCCCCAGTTCATCCGCAACGGCGTTGGCATAGGCCACTTCTTCGATTTGTGAAAGAGCGACGTTTCCGCCCAGGAGCGCGATGGTCTCGTACTCGGGCCCCTCCACTCTGACCTCGCCTAGAGAGGTCTTGGCTTTGGAGTACTTCCCGCAGGGCGTCGGACATCCGAAACACCCTTTGTCTATGAGTTTCACCCGGTCCACCAGGGCTTGCCCGTTTATTCCCTCGTGGCCCTCAAAGTAGGTCTCTGAAAAGTTGCGGGTTGGGAACGCCCCGACCTTGTTCACCCAGTTGACTACCTCGGCCGTGCCGTAGGGCGTCCACGCCTTGAAACCCGGTTTGCCATAGCAAGTGGCGTACATCTCTTTGGCTTTGTCAAACGCCTCACGGGGCTTGGCTATTGGGATCGACCGGCTTCCACGGACGCAGACGGCCTTCAGGTTCTTCCACCCCCAGACTGCGCCTATGCCAGTCCTCCCCGCCTGTCTGCCGAAGTCGTGGGATATGCATGCGTACTTGACCAGGTTTTCGCCGGCGGGACCTATGACGGCGATCTGGAAGTCTTCGCCCAGTCTTTCCTTGAGTCTCTTTTCCGCGGTGATCGCGCCTGCGCCCCAGACATCGCCTGCGCCCTCGAGCCTCACCGAATCCTCATCTATGACCAGTATCGACGGCTCCGGAGCCTTGCCTTTGATGACTATGGCATCATATCCGGCGTATTTTATCTCCGGAGAGAAGTGGCCGCCCATGTTGGAGTCTCCATAGCAACCTGTAGCGGGTGATTTGGTCCCCATGTGGACCTTTCCCGAGCCCGGCATGTAGACTCCCGTCAAGGGTCCGGGAGCGATGACCACGATGTTGTCTTCTGAGAACGGTTCGGTACCCGGCGGAACCAGGTCCCAAAGGAGCTTGGCCACAAACCCGCGCCCACCCACATAATCACGAATCAGGTCTTCTCCCGTAGGTACTGTCAAAGACTCTCCGGTGGTGAGATCCACATGCAGGATCTTCCCCATGTATCCGCCCAGCGTCATACTCTCTTCACCTCGCCATCAAGGTCGACTATGGCCTCTTTCGGGCAGTACTTCACGCATTCACCGCACCCAACGCAAGTGAAGGCGACATTTGATTCGGGGATCATGCGTATGACCTTCTGAGGGCACTCCTCGACACACACGCCGCACCCCACGCACAACGAAGGGTCGACCCGGTAGAACCCGTTGGCTTGTTCTTGTATGGCCCCCACCGGGCAAGCGTCCCTGCATGCCCCACATTTGGTGCAGACTCCGAGCTCGAAGAGCCCCGGCTCGGGAAACCGGGGTAGTATCGAGACAGAGCCTAGTTTCGGATTGTTGAGACCGTGATTGGACAGGGCGCAAGTGAGGACGCATACCTTGCACCCCGAGCACCGGTCCGAATACGAGCATAACCTCATGGCTAAGCCTCCCGTCAGCGTTTCGTCTGACGAGGGATTCGGCAAACGGCAACACGCTCCCTCCATTACGGAGCCACAAAAACCTTAGTGCTCCCGTGGGACCTGGGCGCCGGCTGGAGTCCTAGATGACGGGGACGCTCCTTATGCGTCGCCTCTTCTCGTTCTTCGCCCGGACCGAATGCCACCACTCTGAGCCCTGGTACCGTGCAGGATAAGCGCCTGAGATTGTTACAGGTGTGCCTAGGACGACCAAAGGATATATGGTCTCCACGTCCCAGTTGTGCATCCTGATGCATCCGTTGGACACATAGCCGCCGATGCTCCAGTCGGCGTTGGTCCCGTGGATACCGTATGACCCGTAGGGTATGTTGAGGCCGATCCATCTGGAGCCCAAGACTTCCCACCAAGGA
The DNA here is from genome assembly GCA_012841375.1 of Candidatus Fermentithermobacillaceae bacterium. GTDB lineage: Bacteria > Bacillota > Sulfobacillia > Fermentithermobacillales > Fermentithermobacillaceae > UBA3951. The sequence continues at coordinate 35,423 of DUUV01000121.1, read as the reverse complement.
TTGGGGTCTTTTTCAGCCACTTTCCAATTGCCTTGGGGCGTAGGAGTGGAGGGCTTCCCTAGACCGACCGGATAGGGTCCGTATTGGCGACCCGAGTAATAGAACACCAGGGTTCGTGTGGGAACATCGATGTAGATATGGCCAAGGTCGGCAGCGTAGGACCAGAACTGTGGTCTGTACAAATTGATCCCCCGGTAGATGGTATGAAGCGGCCATAGGAAATGGTGCATCTTGAACGCCGCGTCTGAAGGAGACGCCTAGGTGGTATCAGGGCCTGAACATCAAGTAGATAAGCGAGGCCGCGCCGGCCGCCCAACAGTAGTACGCGAACTTGGAGAGATCACCTTTTCTGACTACGCGGAACACAAGGGAAAGGGCGAATATGCCTGCCGCGAAGGCCACCAGCGCTCCCAGAAGTCCAAGGGGGCTTACGACAGACTCACCTACGCTGATGGCTTGCCTGAAGTCTAGGAGAGCCCCTCCGAAAATGGCGGGGAGGGCGAGGAGGAAGGAGAACCTGGCGGCATCCTCCCTTTCCATACCTGAGACCAGTCCCGAAGCCATGGTCGCGCCGGACCGGGATATGCCGGGAATGACGGCTACGGCCTGGGAGAGCCCGACGATTACGGCGCGTCTCAAGTTGACCGTATCGAGAAGCCGCTCATCAGAACCGCGGCCATGTCCTCGCCGGCTCCTCCTCCCGGTCCTGCGGCTCGGGCCGGACCTCAGTTCCTGTCCTTCAGGCGTCGAGTGCCCATCAATGCGAGAGTCCGCGGAGGCTCTCTCATGTCTTCCAGACAACCTTCCCGCCCAACGCAACACGAACCCGGTCAGGATGAGACCCACGGCGGCCACCCCTCCGGAACTGAAAATCGCGTCGAGAAAATCGCCGAAGAAGAGGCCGACCATGGCGCCCGGTATTGACGCCACTATGAGAAGCCCTACTATAGTCAGGGCTCGTGCCCGTTGGCGGCCTGAAGCGGGTAAAAAAAGCCCCCTTAATAGCCAAACGATCTCGTCCCACAGCATCACCACGGTGGCGAAAGCGGTACCCAGGTGAAGGAGGACGCTCAGAGAGAGCCCCGGCGCAGGAAGACCAAGAATGAAGGACCCGAGAAGAAGGTGTCCCGAACTTGACACCGGAAGGAACTCGGTGAGACCCTGGATGAGTCCTAGAATAGCAGCCTGTAGAGCATTCATGCGCGGTCTCCTCTCCTGGTGACACCGTATGCACGGTTCAAGTCCACACGGTCCCCATCACATATCAGCAAGCATCCTGGAGAGCCTCCTCGTGCCCGGTCCCAGGAGGGCGCAGATCATGCCGAAGGCCAACAAGATGAGCACAAGGTATGAGACGTAAGTTACGGCCGGACCGGCTCCCTCCCCGAGTCTGGACTCAAGGAGCACGGGTGACAGGAGGACAAGGGCTATCAAGAAGACCATGGCCATAGATGAGAACATGGTAATCAGCACTTTGCCCGTCCCTCTGCCGCCGACTCCGGCCCCCAGCTCGATTTTCAGTTCAAAGTCAGGATAGTACACGTCAAGCAGTATCTGAAGGGATGCCAAGATCGCAGAGGATATGAAGCCAATGGGAAGGGCCAACCACAAGGAGAGGTGAGGAAGGCCCGTGAATTCCAGGAACACGCTGAACGCGGACACGAAGGCAAGTGGCGGCAAGATAGCGTAGGTGAATTTGGCCAACACAAGCGACCGGGCGTTCACCGGCCCTGCCCTCAAGATCCAGAATGATTTTCCCTCTCGGGAGAGCGAAACGCCTCCGGTCTGCGAAGAGGTGACTGCGCCCATCAAGGCCGGCATGGCTATCATGATGGATGAAGGTAAGAACGCGCCGGCCCCGTCCATCGCTCCCGGAGTTCCCTCGCTCCCCTGAGAGACTGCCCCCATCATGTTGTAGGCGAAGAAGGCCAGGCCGATGACACCGACAACCACCGTGTACCATACCACCGGGTCACGCCAGAGGGTCTTCAGGTCTTTACGGAGGACAGACCAGTACACGCCCTGCAACCGGTTACCCGTGACGCGGGCAGCCCGCCGTCGCTTCCTCTTGGCAGGTACCAGTTCCTCTGCGCGCCCGGACCAACCGCTCAGGTACCATCTGGTGGAAAGGGTCAAAGCCGCATAAGTAGCGCCGGCGGCCAGGAGCAGAAGCGCTACCCACCCCTTGGTGCCGTCGATGCCGAACTCGGCGACGCTCCCCAATATGCCGTTGGTCATCCATGTACTGGGCAAGTACCACATCCTGGAGAGCTGCCCTTTGCCCAGTTCTTCGATCATGGCTACGGGATCGCCTGCGCGACTCATTCTGGAGCTCAGTAATTGGCTCATGAGGACAATGAGTACACCGAAGACGGCCGAAAAGGCGATGAACATCTGCTTCATCTTGCGTCCCGGGAGGTGCTTCATAGCCGCCATCAGAAGAAGATTCAGTACCGCATGGGCAGCCAGGAGAAGCGTGACGAATCCCGCCGCTGCCAGGAAATAGAAACCGGATCCGAGACCGCGGACAGAACCAAAGGCTATCCAAACGGGCAACCCGTACAAGATCGAAAGGACGAGCGTAGTGGCGAACGATACCACGAACTTGGCTCCGAACACCGTCCATACCGGTACGGGCTGAGAGAGCAAGAAGCCTACGTCGGCCGACTCGTATACCGTCTTGTAGGTCGTCTGGATACCCATAAGGAGAACCATGACAAGGACAAACAATGAAGACCCGTTGAGCACATTGATCTCCACGGCCCTCCTGAGCTCGGGGACCACGCTGAGAGACCCTGCCAGGAACTGAAACATCTTAAGCGCGCCGTAGTTTAGGACGGCGCCCAATCCAAACCAGACAACGGCGCCTGCCATGAGCCCCAGTTTCTCTCTGAGCGAACCCTTTCCTCTCAATGTAAAGAGAGATTTGAGGTCGCGCCTGAGTATGATCCAGATGAACTCCATGACCTTCCCCCTATCCGGCCCGGGCGCCGCCGGAAGGTCCTTCGGATGAAGGCCGGTCTGAAGACAGATGGCTGATAAGCTCCCTATACTCTTCGCCGCCGGTCAGTTTCAGGAAGAGGTCTTCCAGCGAAGCGTCTGCGCCTTCGACGCCGGGCAGGGCCTTTGACCTGAGTTCCGCAACAGTCCCCTGGGCTATGAGAACGCCGTTTTGGATGATGCCTACCCTGTCGCACATCCTCTCGGCTATCTCGAGCACGTGGGTTGAGACGAAAACTGCTCCGCCGTCATCCGCGATGGTCCGGAGGACGTCTTTCACCAGTCTGGCGCTCCGAGGGTCCAGCCCGACCGTGGGCTCGTCCAAGAACAGGACTTTTGGCCTGGCGAGAAGGGCAGCGGCGATACAGACCTTCTGCCTCATGCCGTGAGAATAGCCACCCAAGAGCTCGTCCTGTCGGTCGGTGAGTTCGAAGAGGGCCATCAGTTCTTCGATCCGATTTTCGGTCTCCACCGGCGGAAGACGCCTCAGGTCACCGACGAATCGAAGGAGTTCCCTGGCCGTAAGCCTCTCGTAGACCTCCGGAGTATCGGGCACATATCCGAGAACCCTCTTGGCCCCTACCGGGTCCTCGGCCACATCAATGCCGTCCACTACGGCCCTGCCGCTCGTAGGACTCAGGAGCCCCACCAGCATCTTAATAGAGGTCGTCTTTCCGGCTCCGTTTGGCCCCAGAAACCCAAAGATTTCTCCCGGCTTGACCACGAGACTCAGGTTGTCCACGGCCGTAAGCGAACCGTACCTCTTGGTGAGGTTTATGGCTTCAATCACGGTTTCTCCCCCGCATCGCTACACTCTCGCCCCGGTCGTAATACGGTGCCTCTTTTCTTTAGTCTGAAGATCTCCATCTCCGAGGCCCGGTACCCCCAGGACCTCATCATACACGGCGACGGTCTTCCCGGCAATGTCCGACCATGAGTACTCGGCGAGGGCAACTCTCTTGGCCCGTCCTGCCATTTCCTCGGCACGGTCCGGATTGGAGAAGAGGGCCGATATGGCGCCTGCCAGGGCCGAAGGGTTGTTGGGTTCGACCGCAAGTCCCGTCTCTCCGGCAGTTACGATTTCCCTGAGACCTCCGGTGTTCCCTACCACCACGGGCACTCCAGTGGCCATCGCCTCGAGGGCAACTATGCCGAAGGGTTCGTACGAACTGGGGAACGCGGCCACCCACGCCTTCGAATACAAGTCCCGGAGCCGCCTGTCATCGAGTCGCCCCAATAGGTGCGCACGACCTTCGAGGCCGCTCCGCGCTATGCGCGACCTGAGCTCCCCTTCCAAAGGACCGCTGCCGGCGAATGCCAGCTCCGCGTCTGGAAATCTCTTCGCCACCTCGGCCATGGCGTCGACCAACACAAGCGGACCTTTTTCGATCACCAGCCGCCCGACGAAGATGACCAACGGGCGCTCGGCCTTCCGCCGCCGCGTCATGAACCAGGAAGAGTCGATACCGTTGGGTATAACCCTCACTTTATCGCCGGGGACTCCGAACACGACTCCCACTTCCGCCCCCATGTAGCGGCTACACACGATCACCCGGCACGCCTCATAGGAGAGCCACCACTCGGTCTCGGATATGTGAGCCTGCATTGGATTGTGCAGCCCTCGCTGCCGCCCGAACTCTGTGGCGTGGATGGTGGCGATGAGAGGCTTCTTCCATGCCTCCTTGATGGCTTTCGCAGCATAGGCAACGATCCAGTCATGGGCGTGGATGACATCGAAATCCCCCGGGGAGAATTCTTTGGCCGCCACTCCCATGAGCGCCACATTGAACTGGGCCGCCCAGGTGATGAAATCGGGTGGGTTAAGCCGGAAAGGAGCGACCGATACCACCCTGACACCGTCATCGTCCCACCGCTCGGTCTCACTGGAGACCGAACGAGTGAGGACCGTGACTTCGGCCTCTCGCTCGAGAAGTGTCCTGCTAAGATGTCCGACGTGTCTCCCCAGTCCTCCGACGTGATGAGGCGGATACTCCCATGCCAACATGAGAACTCGCCAAGTCATACGCACTCCGCCCTTCATTCTTTTGCCGGCGTTCCCGGAAATCGAGATCCTTTTGCCCCTGAATGAGAAGACCTATGCGAGCCAAGGGCAGGCGCCGCTCATACCCTGAGATGAAAGGGGGAGTTGTGTTGAGTATTGCCCCGTGCTTCGACGCAGGTTCGCCTTATTGCCCGTGCGTCCTTGCCGAACTCGGACAGTGCGTCGCGTGCCCGGTGTTGAGGGGCGAAGACACGTGCGCCTGCGGTTGGAGCGGATTGTGCGTCTATGAGGAGTTCATCCGCTCAAAGATGAAAGCGAGACCGGGAAGGCGCCCAGTCGCCGCCACAGTCCTCTCCAGGCAGGAGATCACGAAAGATGCTGATAACCCCGCTTTTCTGCTGGATGTGAAGGTCCCCAGGTATCTCTCCTTGTGGTGTGAGGTCCCCGGTTCCTTTGTCCTCTTGCGCCCGAAAGGCTCGGCTGAAAGGTTCAACGTCCCGGTATCGGTGATGGCATCGTCAGATGCCAAGATTACCCTGGCCATAGAGGTCATGGGTCCCAAGACGATCGCTCTCCATCGCGCCTGCAGAGAAGGGAGTGACATCACGCTGGTAGGTCCCTTCTGGTCGGGTCTTCAGGGGTTCGCGCATCTGGAGAGATTGTCTTCCGGGCGTGTCCTGATCGTCGCTAAAGGCATAGCCCAAGCTTGCGCCGTTCAAGCCGCAAGGTACGTGACAGACCGGGGAGGATACGTCAAAGCTCTCCTGGGCGGCGGACCACTGAACCGCGTGTTCGCAAACGGACCCGTGGAAGAAGCAGGGGCTTCCGTAGAGGTGCTCCCCAAGGCCAAAGATCACAACCTCGCGAGGGTCTTCGCGGAGCTGGTCGCAGTACGGTACGACGTCCTGCTCAGCGCGGGGGCCGAGCGCCAACACAGGGCCCTAAGAGATTTGCTCGCGGGCGTGGAAGACCCGCCTTCTTTCGTGTGGTCCTCAAGTCTTTCGATGACCTGCGCCGAGGGCATCTGCGGCTCCTGTCTCTCAAACGGTTTCAGAGGCTGCAAAGCCCATCTTCCGGACGGCGTCTGAACGGCGCCGATCACGCTCCAGGGAGGTCTCATTCGTGAAAAGGTATCATGAAGTAGTCATTGTCGGCGGCGGTTGGGCGGGCGTATCGGCGGCCATTGCTGCCCGGAAGGCGGGGTGCGACACCGCCATATGCGAAAGGACCGACATGCTGTTGGGGGCCGGTTTGGTCGGCGGCATCATGAGGAACAACGGCAGGTTCACCGCGGCCGAGGAGGCCATTGCCATGGGCTGCGGCGACCTCTTCATACTCCTTGACCGCATTTCCAGGCACAAAGGCATCGACTTCCCCGGGCACTTCCATGCCAATCTTTACGATGTGTTTCTGGTAGAGCCCGCCGTCCGGCGGCTCCTCATTGAGGCAGGGGTTCATCTATACATGGGCAAGCGGATAACGCGACTGGCAAGCGACGGAAACCGGATCTCCAAAGTGATATCCGAAGACGGAGATGCGTTCCACTCCCAAGCGTTTGTGGATGCCACCGGTTCATCAGGACCCCAGGGCCTCTGCCGGCGCTTGGGCAATGGGTGCGCGGCCTGCATACAAAGGTGCCCGGCCTTCGGACCGCGAGTGAGCCTGGCGTCCCTACTGGGGCTGGACGAATTCATGTCTACCCGCAGGAAGGGAGCCTACGGCGCCATGTCCGGGTCCTGCAAGGTACACAAAGAAACCCTCTCGGCACACATTCGCGAAGAGCTCGATAAGGCAGGCGTCCTCGTGATCCCTCTTCCCGAAAAACTCAGAAACCCAAAGAAACTGGACGCGAAAGTGTGCCAGCAGTACGCCCTCCCCCAGTATGCCGAATCGCTGGTGCTCCTGGACACGGGGCACGCCAAACTCATGTCCCCCTACTTCCCGCTGGAGGACCTTCGCTCACTGGAAGGGTTCCAAGATGCAAGGTACGCCGACCCTCTTGCGGGCGGGAAGGGCAACTCCATAAGGCTCACGTCGGTCTCCCCTCGTGACCTCACGCTGAAGGTCCTGGGAGCCGACAACCTTTTCGTTGGCGGCGAGCGGATAGGGGTTTGCGTAGGACATACCGAAGCCATCGTTACGGGCGCTTTGGCCGGGCGAAACGCTGCCCTTTCCGCCAGAGGAAGGGCCCTTACAACGCTCCCCACCACTCTGGCCATCGGAGACTACATCGCCCAGTCTGCTATCGACGCTACTGGCAGGCCTGCGGCTCCCGGCGGCTACGGACTGGCCGCTTCCCACACATTCGCCGGCTCGGTGTACTTCGAGCGAATGAAAGCCCTGGGACTGTATTCGCCCGATCCCTCCACGGTGGCCAAGCGTGTGAAAGATTCAGGAGCCGAGGCGCTGTTTCTCTCGTGACGAAGCGGAGGGCGGGACCGCCGCCCTCCTACGTTCAGGGAGTCCCCGGGGTCGAGACTCCGGTAGGCACTGTCATCCCTTCTTTGAGAAAGCAGCCCGGAAGAGCTCGGGGAAGACCGACACCATGAAAATGAGTCCCCACTGGGAAACGCTCAGAGGTACCGTGTGAAAAAGCACCACTAAGGGAGGGTAATGGATTGTAGCCAGCAGCATGAGCCAAGAGATCACCGAAGCTCCAACCAAGAGGGGATTTCTAAAGAGGCCCAACTCGGCGATTGATTTGGTCTCTGACCGGCACTCAAACGCGGCCACCAACTGTACGGTTACCAGGGTGGCATAGGCCATGGTGGACGCCAGGCGCACGTCACCCGTCCTGAGCGTTGAAATGAACACTAGGAGAGTGGCTACGCCTACGTACACCCCTCTCGTCACGATCAGCTTCAGAAGCCCGCGAGAGAGCACCCCTTCGGCAGGATCTCTAGGCGGCCTCTCCATTATGTCGGGCGAGGGCGGGTCCATCCCGAGCGCCAATGCCGGCAGCCCGTCGGTCACAAGGTTCATCCAGAGAAGCTCCGTCGGAGTCAGGGGCATGGGAAGTCCCAACACAGTAGCGGTGACCATGGTTATAACCTCTCCTATGTTGCAGGAGATGAGATATCTCACAAACTTCCGTATGTTGTCGTATATGGCCCGCCCCTCACGTACCGCTTTCACTATTGTTGAGAAGTTGTCGTCCATGAGCACAACAGAGCTGGCTTCACGTGCGACGTCGGTGCCGCCCAGACCCATGGCAACGCCCACTGCAGCTTCCTTCAGCGCCGGCGCGTCGTTTACGCCGTCGCCCGTCATGGCCACAACTTCGCCCGCTCTCTTAAGGCTCCGCACAATCTTGATCTTGTGGGCAGGCGATACCCTGGCGAATACGGAGGTCCTGGCCAAGAGGGCCTGGAGTTCGGCTTCGGAAAGGGTGTCGATATAATCGCCGGTCACGCCCCTACCGTCTGCCGCCAGGATCCCGGCCTGGCGAGCGATGGTCTCAGCGGTCCTCAGGTGGTCGCCGGTCACCAAGATAGGTCGTATACCTGCCCTCTTGGCGACTCTTACCGACTCAGGCCCCTCTTCCCTGAGGGTGTCCGCCATGGCAAGCAGTCCGTACAAGCAGAGAGAGTCCTCAGAGTATCCCGGCCCGACCTCTCCCCTGGCGCACTTTCTGCCCGCCACCGCGAGGACGCGAAGTCCTCTTCCTGCCGCCCGCTCCACCCAAGAATTCCACTTCTTCCTTTCCTCATCTGAGAGCGCCTCTTCCACACCCCTCACCAACTGGGTACTGCACGCCGGAATGATGGTGCCGGGCGCCCCTTTTGCGCATACCATCACGCCGTCGCGGGTTTCGACTACCGCGCTCATCATCCGGCGTTCCGGAGTAAACGGTTTCTCTTGCGCCCGCGGGAAGCGCCGGTCGATTGTCTCCACATGGATCCCGGCTTGAAGCGCTCCGAGGACGATGGCCTGCTCAGTCGGGTCCTCTCCGGCCAAGGTATCGTCCGCGCCGGGGGCATGGCGGGCGTCTGAAGCGAGCAGTGCCATCTCAAGGAGTTCTACGGCAGCTCTATGGTCACGCTCCGGCGTCTTCCGGCGCTGACCGGGTCTGTCCTTCGATCCCAATGCCGGGTCGCCCGGCAACGTTATCTCGGTTATCTCCAGACGGTTCTTGGTGAGGGTGCCCGTCTTGTCGGTACATATCACGGTCACGGACCCAAGCGTCTCGATGGCCTCCAGTTTACGGACGATACAGCCCTGCTTCGCCATCCTCTGCACTCCAATGGCGAAGCACAAGGTCACTACGGCCGGAAGCCCTTCAGGCACTGCCGCCACGGCAAGACTCACGCCGGTAAGGAACATCTCGTGAAAGGGCCGGCCTTTCACTATCCCAAAGACTACGAGGAAGCTGCAGATCCCGAGACAGATGACCAGGATGCCTTTGCCAAGCGACTCAAGTTTTGCTTCCAGGGGCGTCTCCTGGCTCTTGGCCGATGAGACCAGCTTCGCAATGCGTCCCATCTCGGTATCCATGCCCGTATGGACGACGACTGCGGCGCCCTCTCCCCTGGTGACCAACGTCCCACCAAAAACCATGTTTGCTCTATCCGGCAGAGGAGTCCTTTCGGGAAGCGATTCGGCGGCCGACTTGGATGCGGGGAGCGACTCTCCGGTCAGGGCAGCTTCCTCTACTTGCAAGGCAGCCGCCGATACGATTCTGGCATCGGCCGGTATCCGCATCCCTGGCGAGAGAGATATGAGATCACCGGGAACGATGGACTCCCTGGGGATCTCCATGGGCCGGCCGCCTCTCACAACCCACGCCGAGGGCGGAGCGTAATTCTCTAGGACCTCCAGAGCTTTCTCCGCCCTGAACTCCTGAATCGCTCCCAAGGCAGCGTTCAGGCAGACAATGCCCGCGATTGTGAAGGCGTCCAGGACTTCGCCCATGAGTGCCGCAATGGCCACCGCTCCTAGCAAGGTGAGAACCATCGGGTCCTTAAACTGGGAGATGAGTATGGACAGGAGACCGGGCCTCGCATAGGAGGATATCTTGTTTGGCCCGAAGACGTTCAAGCGCCTTCTCGCCTCCGCCGCGCTGAGTCCTCGCTCCAAGTCCGTCTTGAGTTCGTACGCAACCTCTTGAGACGACATCGAGTGAAAAGGTTTCGCCAATTGAAGCCCCCTTCGAACAATCCTATGATTCACGGCCGGGGACTCATGCCCGCATAAACCCCGTCCGGTCAGGGGACACATAGGAGTGGTCCATCATGGCTGAGCGAAGACTTGTCAGGGGCCTCGTCCGGTCCCGGCAGGTCGAGCAAAGGTAGTCCTGCCCGAGAGAGGCAGCACTGCCGGCGTTAAGGTCGCGTCGCTTTCCTACGCACAATCCGGCTTGCCTTGGCCCGAAAGGTCAAAGCAGGTTGAACTGGGAGGCGCCGCGGCTGAGCGAAGGCTTGTCAGGTTGCCGCATCTCTCTATGTGGGTCGAAAGGCTCTCACAGGCGGAATAGGTAGCCTGATAGGCCGGGCAAAGGTTTCACTGTTACGGTCCGGTGCCCGTATGGATCGAAAGACTCAAATAGGTGTCAAAGCCGTGATCGTGAAGCCGGAGCGAAGGTCATGATGGGCTTACCATCTCCGCTAGCCGTAACGCAATATCCTCAGCCCGTTCAAGGTGACAATGACCGCCGCCCCGGAATCGGCCAAGACCGCCACCCAGAGGGGCAGCAGGCCTACCATCACCAGGAGAAGGGCCGCTATCTTGAGGAGCACCGAGAACCCCACGTTTTGGACTATTAGGGAACGCGCCGCCCTTGCCAACCCCAACGCCCACGGTATCCTGGACAGGTCGTCCTTGAGGAGTGCGATATCTGCGGTCTCCAACGCGACATCGGCCCCCGCGCCCATGGCGATGCCCACGTCTGCGGCGGCCAGCGAAGGGGCGTCGTTGACTCCGTCCCCCACCATCGCGACTGTGCCGTGCTCGGCCTTCATCGCGGCGATAGCCTGTTCTTTGTCTTCCGGTAAGAGCCCCGCCCGGTAGGAACCCACTCCGACCTCGGAGGCCACCGCCCTCGCTGTTGCCTCTTCATCGCCGGTCAGCATGATTGTGTCGACACCCAGCTCCCGCAGCCTGGAAAGAGCATCGGAGGACTCGGTCCTCACCTCGTCCAGGAGTCCCACTACGCCAAGGACCTCCTGCTTTGTTCCCACAAACACCGCCGTCTCTCCTCTTTCCCGCATAGACTCCGCGACCAGCGCCAAGTCTTGGGGCACCTGGACCCCCATGTCCGTGAAGAGCCGGCCGTTACCCACGTATACGTTCCTGTCCGCAACCCGCGCTTTGGCTCCTTTGCCCCTTATGGACGCGAAGTGCTCCCCTACCTGGAAACGAAGCCCTCTCTTTTCCGCTTCGGCAACGATCGCCAGCGCCAGTGGATGCTCGGACCGGGCCTCGACCGAGGCCGCCAGAGCGAGGATATCCGTCTGTGTGACTCCGCGGTCTTTCGCCGGCACCACGTCCCCCACCACTATTCGGCCTCTTGTCAGCGTGCCCGTCTTGTCGAAGGCCGCTGCCTTCACTCTCCCCAGGTCCTCAAGATGGACTCCGCCCTTCACCAGGACTCCGAACCTTGCCGCCCTGGCTATGCCAGCCACAACGGTCACCGGTGTGGAAATGACTAGAGAGCACGGACAAGACACGATGAGGACCGTAAGTCCCCGGTAGACCCAGGGCCGGAACGATTCTCTAAGTATGACCGGCACCCCGACGGCTACAACCAATGACAACAGGATCATTGCAGGCGTCCAGTACTTGGCGAAAGCATCCACCAGCCTCTGCGACTTCGCCTTCTTGGCCTGGGCCTCCTGGACCAAGGAGATTATCTTCGCAACCGTCGTGTCCTCGGCGGTGCGGCTCGCGCGCACTTCGAGCGCTCCTTCGCCGTTCAGGCTTCCGGCGAAAACCTCATCCCCCACATTCTTGTCAACGGGCAACGACTCGCCCGTGATGGAGGCTTCGTTTACGCTTGACTCTCCGTCCACCACGTGACCGTCGGCGGCTATCATCTCACCCGGCAAGACCACAAGTATATCGCCGGGCAATATAGCGTTGGCCTCCACCATGTGAGTCTCGTCACCGCGCCGGACGCGAGCGGTGCGCGGAGTGAGATCCATCAAAGACTGTATGGAATTGCGGGCCCGCTCACTGGCTCTCTCCTCGAGGAACTCGCCGACAGAGAAGAGAGTGAGCACGGCCGCTGCTTCAGCGTACTCGCCCAACAGCAATGCTCCGGCGCCGGCGACCGTTGTGAGCAAGTTGATATCTGCACCGCCTCCGGCAAGGAGGGCGCGGAGTCCTGCCCTGGCTACGGGAAAGCCGGCAACCATTGCAGCCACCACCAAAGGGATCCAGTACCAGGCCGTGCCCATGCGTTGCGCTATGAGTCCAACGGCGATCCCCGACGCCCCAAGGAGCGGCGCCCACATGCTCCCGCTGTGGTGGTGGTCATGATCGTGCCCATGATCGTGGTCATGGTCGTGATGAGAATCCTCGATTCGCTGCCCCGGACGCGACGGCGTGGTCCTTATCCGGTACCCCAGTTCAACGGCTTTCGCCAAGACCGCCTCTCTGCCGGTCTCCCCCAAGTGGTACTTGACTCGGAGTAGCCCCGAGGGAAACCCGACGGTGGCCCTCAAGACCCCTTGCATGTTGGAGACCGCCTTCTCAACTCTAGCCGCGCAATCAGGACAATGCAGCCCCTCGAGCAGCCACTCTTCGGTTACTTCAAGACTACCTGTCTCGCTATCATGGGATATGTCTTCTTCCTCGACCTTGCTATGCTTGTGCCTACCGTGCCCTCCGGCTTCGTCGCAACCGCACCGGCCATGCGAGCAGCAGGTTTCCCCGGAGCCCCGTTCTTCCTCCCGTATGTCCACGCGAATTCCTCCGATTCTGCGAAGTTCTTTCTAACGGCATGAAAGGCTATTTGTGTCCGGCGTGTTTGAATGCTTCAGACATAAGAGATTCGACATGCGCATCGTCCAGCGAATACACGACTTTCCGCCCGTCCTTCTTCGTCCGCACCAGACGCATGGCCCGGAGGAGCCTCAGATGGTGGGATACGTTGGACACCGAAGTATCCAAGATAGCCGCCAAGTCATGCACGCACCAACGGTCTTTCCACAACAAATACAGTATGGAGAGCCTGGTGCCGTCGCCCATCGCTCTGAAGAGGCCGGCTACATATTCAACGTCCGGCAGCGAGGCCTTTGCCTCCGCGGTGGATCGGGCGTCAACCTCGTGCGCGTCGCATAGGTCGTCTCTTTCGGTACCGGGTACATGGTGCACGCGGTATCCCCCTTTCAGGGACTACATGTGATCATATATTCAACTATCACAAAAAGGAATCCTCCCGCAGTGGAAACACGGCATGAAAATCAAAACCGGCCCTCCATTGAGGACTTGGAGGACCGGTCGGGGTCTAGCGGGTGTTGTGGGTAGCCTCGGCTATCACCTGTCCCGAGCAGCAGGCTTTCAGGACATGGTCGGCTATTCTTTCCAGATAGTTCACCACATCGAGGAAGATCAGCCCTGCCTCCAGGGTACAGCGTCCTTCCTCCAGTCTCCTGGCGTGACCCGCCTGCACTTCGCGGCTCATCTCGTCGATGGTGTTCTCCAGAGACTCAACTTCTTTGATGTGGGAGCCATCTGTCCTTTGAAGGGATTCTATGGTCAGGTTGAACATCGTCCCGATGACCTCATGCATCCTCTTTAGGTCCTGGAGAGCCTCCCGGCTGAAAATCAGCCCGCCGTCTATCTTCATTTCCGCCAAAGACACGATGCTGAGGGCATGATCACCGATGCGTTCGGCGTTGTTGATACCGGATATCATGGCCGGCACCGCTCGAGACTGTTTGTCCGACAACTCATGTTTCGACAGATCCACGATATACATGGTTACCTGGCGCTGGAGTGTGTTCAAGGTGTCTTCATCCTTACGTGCCTTGTCCAGCAACTTCTCGTCGTTCTCGTGGAAGGCGTTCATTACCTCATCCAGCATTCTCCTGGCGATGTCTGTGACACGCGCCATTTCCGAGGCAACGGCCTTAATGGCGGCCGATGGAGTATCCAGAAGGAGCCTGTCCAGGTAGACAGGGGTGTCCTCGCTCTCCCCTTCCTTGCTCCTGATCAATACCTCAAGAAACTTCACGTACTGTTTGGTGAAGGGCAGGAAGACAACTGCGCTCAGGACGTTGAAAAGCGTGTGGGAGTTGGCTATTTGAGCGGCTATCCCTCCGTTGGGATTGAAACTGTCAGTGAACAACACTATGGACTTCAGGAAGAAGGGCAGCAAGATGGCGGCCAACACCACCCCTATGATGTTGTACAGCGTGTGGGCCCATGCGGTGCGCCGGGCCGAGATATTGCCGGTCAGAGAAGCCATCTGCGCGGTAATGCAGGTACCTATATTGTCGCCCAGCATTATGCAGACCGCCGATTTGAGATCAAGAAGGCCTGCTTGGCCTAAGATCATGACCAGCCCCACCGTAGCGGCGCTTGAGTGCACCATGGCGGTCGCGGCCGCGCCGAGGACGATGGCCACGACGGGTATCGACGCGTACTGCTGAAAGAATTGCCTGAGCAGGGCACTTTGCTGCATCAAGGGGATGCCCGCGTTCAAGATCTTGAGCCCCAAGAACATGACGCCGAACCCCATCACGGCATCTCCCACGTACTTCAGCTTTCTCTGGCCGAAATAGCTGATGGCGAAGCCGAGTCCGATAACGGGTAGAGCGATATCGGTAAGCTTGAAGTGGAAGCTGAACGCCATGAGCTGGGCGGTGATGGTGGTGCCGATGTTGGCTCCGTAGATAATCCCCACGGCCTGTGGGAGCTTCATGAGTCCGGCGTTTACGAAGCCGACCGTAAGGACCGTAATAGCCGTGCTGCTCTGAACCAGAGCAGTGAGAAACGTCCCGACCAGAAAGGCGCTCCAAACCCTGCCCGTAAGAACCGACAGGATCTTCCGCATCATGTCGCCTGATGCCTTTTCCAGCCCTTCCCCCATTTTGTCAACACCGTACATGAGAAGGGCTGTCCCACCAATCAAGCCGAACAAGAGTTCCTGCATGTGCTCCTCCCGGGCTCTGGCGGTAAGCCGCTCTCGCCCCTATTATGAATACCACACTGGAACTCTTTTTTCCTTTGGTTTTTGCCTGGATATCTGAAGGTCATCACTCAGTGTCTCACGAAATGGGATATGAATCCAGAGAAGCAACCTATAGCGCAGCACAATAGACAGGCGTAAGGAGGAGTCACTCTTGGATAGACGTCCGATAGCCCCCGAGGATCTTTTCGGTTTCAAATGCTTCGGCGACGCAAGGCTTTCGCCCGACGGGACCAAGGTCGCGTACGTCAGGCAGTACCACGATCTGGGGAAAGAAAAGTCCTTTACGGACATATGGCTCTACTCGATCGACACCGGCGAGTCCAGAAAACTGACAAACTCGGGGAAGGATCGCTCGCCAAGGTGGTCGCCAGATGGGCGACTCCTGGCGTTCACCTCCGACCGCTCGGGCAAGTCCCAGATATGGGTCATCGACCCTTCGGGCGGCGAAGCGTGGCGGATCCCGACCAAAGAAGCGGTTCAGGGAGAGTTCGTCTGGAGCCCCGATGGAAACAGGATCTTCTTCACTTCATCAGCGTTTTCCAAACCTGAAGAATGGCACCCCTATCCGGGAGCGCCGGAAGACGACAGGACCAGGGCAGTGGATCAGGCCAATCGCGCGCTGAAGTCCAAGGACGAGAAGCCCAAGAGCGAAGACAAGAAGCCCAATGACATCAAGGTCATAACGCGCCTCCGGTACAGGATGGACGGGCAAGGGTATTTCGGCGACCTTCGCAGACATGTGTTCTGGGTGAAGGTCCCCAAAGAGCCGCCTGGCGACGCGGAGGAAGCGGCCACCCTGCTCACCATGGGGGACTACGACCACAGCCTGCCCGACATCACCCCCGATGGGAGATACGCCGTTCTCTCGGCGCTGAGGCGCGACGACGCCGATTACCACACTAAGTCGGATCTCTGGCTCTTCGAAGTGGAATCCAGAAAAGCCGTCCTCTTGTATGACGCGCCGGGCCCGGCACACGGGCCTCGAATCTCACCCGATGGGCGCTACGTATCCTTCTTTGGCCACGACAGGGCACGGAACGTCTCCACAAGGACTGACCTGTACATACTTCCTGTGGCGGATTTCCTCGAGGCCGCGTCCCGGGAAGAGGCGCCCGGACCGCTTACGGCAAAGGACGCGGTCAACGTGACCGGTCACCTAGACAGAGCGGCCGGTTCCATGGGCGGCTCAGAGCCCCGCTTCGGGGGAGGCGGAGGCGTCGTTTGGCAAGGCGCCGACGCCTACTTCCCTCTTGTGGACCACGGGGAGACGTTCATCTACAGGGCTTCCCGAAACGCCGGAGGAACCGGAGAGGGCTGGAGGCTTGACAACGTACTTGGGAGTCAGGGACGGGCCCTGGGAGGATTCGATATCCGGTCGGGCGTCTTGGCCTTCCAGTCATCCACCCCCGAGACTCCCGAGGACATATTCATCGTGAGGGACGGCAACGAGACCCGTGTGACGCAGGAGAACGACGAGTTTCTGACCAAGCTGGCCCTGGGAAGTCACGAGAAGTTCCTCTACCGGTCAGATGATGGCCAGGAACTGGATGGATGGCTTATCTACCCCTACGGATACGAGACCGGAAAGAAGTATCCTCTCGTACTCCTGGTCCACGGGGGACCTCACGGCGCCTACGGTTCTTCTTTCATGTTCTCCGCCCAGTTCTTCGCGTCCAGGGGCTACGCCGTGGCGTACTGCAACCCCAGGGGAAGCACCTCCTATGGCCAAGACTTCATGGCCGTCATCGATGGAGACTGGGGCAACAAAGACTACCGGGATGTCATGGCGTGTGTCGACGCCGTGGTGGAGAAGGGCATCGCCGACCCGGACAACATCTTCCTACACGGATGGTCCTACGGCGGTTACTGGACGGTCTGGGCCGTCACCCAGACTGACCGCTTTCGCGCGGCCTGCGCCGGCGCCTGCGTAGCCAACTTACACAGTGATTACGGAACCAGCGACATTATGTGGGCCGACGAGCACGAGTACGGGGGAAAGCCCTGGGAGAAGGCGGACCTTCTGCTCGACCGCTCAGCGCTTAGCCACGTTGAAAAGGTGACCACGCCTGTGCTTCTCTTGCACGGAGAGAACGATCTGCGCTGCCCCATCTCCCAATCGGAACAGTTCTATGTGGGGCTCAAGCGCCTTGGGAAGACCGCCGTCATGATTCGGTACCCTGAAGAGTATCACGGTCTCAGAAGGCATCTTCACCGGGTTGACAGGTACAAGAGAATGCTGGCCTGGTTTGAGTACTACAAGAATTCGGGCGGGAGAGGCCAAGGATCGGGCTCATAGGATCAACCGGCCCCGGCACGTGAGATAAGAAAGTTGATTTCTGCAAGCCTTATCGCAGAAATCAACTTTCTATCATTGAGGAGCTCGTCTCAGTAGTCCAGAAGCGCTTTCTTACGGCCCCCAACCATTCACCTCTCGACTATCATGCTCATTCCCATGCCGCCGCCGATGCAGAGGGTCACCAGACCTCTCCTAGAGTCCCTCTTCATCATCTCATGCAGGAGAGTAACCAGGATGCGCGCGCCGCTTGCCCCGATGGGATGCCCCAGGGCGATCGCTCCCCCGTTGACATTGACTATGGACGGGTCCCAACCCATTTCTCTCTCAACCGCCAGACTCGTCGCGGCAAAGGCCTCGTTGGCTTCGATGAGCTCGATATCGGAAAGCTCAAGCCCCGCCAACTCAAGCGCTTTTCTTGTGGCCGGGACCGGACCGGTGCCCATGTAGAGCGGTTCCACCCCGGCCGATGCATACGCCACGATGGATGCCAGCGGCTTGAGCCCCAACTGGGCGGCCTTCTCTTCACTCATGACCACTAGGGCGGCGGCGCCGTTGTTGATCCCTGAAGCGTTGCCTGCCGTAACCGTGCCGTCCCTCTTGAACGCAGGGCGCAAAGCCGCAAGCTTTTCACGGGTGGTGCCCGGCCTCGGGTGCTCGTCGCGTTCGAACACAAGCGGCGGACCTTTCCTCTGCGGGACTTCCACAGGCACGATCTCCTCAGAGAACCTTCCCGACTTCATCGCGGCCTCGGCCTTGGCCTGGCTCTTGAACGCGAAATCGTCCTGCATATCACGGGTTATGCCCCACTTCTCGGCAACGGCCTCTGCCGTCATCCCCATATGTTGGTCAACAAAGGCACACCACAGCCCGTCTTTGATCATTTCGTCAACGAGAGCGGCGTGCCCCATCCGGTAGCCGTACCTAGCTTTTTCCACAAGGTAGGGCGTCATATCCATGCTCTCGGTCCCGCCTGCCACAACAACGTCTGCCTCTCCGGCGCGGATCGCTTGTGCCGCCAGGGCAACTGCCTTGAGCCCGGAGCCGCATACCTTGTTGACCGTAGTCGCGGGGACCTCATGAGAGAGACCCGCTCCGACCGCGCACTGCCTGGCTACGTTCTGTCCCTGACCTGCTTGAAGGACATTCCCCATGATAACCTCATCGACAACCGTATTGCTTTCGCCAAGACGTTGTAGGGCGCCTTTCACCGCCAGACTTCCCAACTCCCGTGCGGTCATGCCGGAAATCGCTCCGCCCATTGTCCCTACAGGCGTCCGGACCGCGCTTACGATAACGGCTCTACGCATGTGGTCTCTCCCCCTAGACGGCCTCGCGGCCTATGATGTACTTCATGGGATCAACTTCGTTCCTGAGAAGGTCCAGTTCCTCCGCGGTGGGCTCGCCGCTCGTGAGTATACGCTCGGGCCAGAGAAGTTCAAAACCCGTCGCGGCTATCACATCCTCCTTGCTGACACCCATATGGAGGCTCTCTACCTTCATCCTGCAAGTGTCATCGTCAAACCCCATTACGCACAGATTGGTGATTATCTTGTACGGACGGGTGCCGGGCGGCAGCCCTGCGGCCTCCCTGGCCCCTTTGCCCGTGAGATACCCGGGGCTCGTGATGAAGTCAACTCTGGGAACAAACCTCCTGGCATCATGCGGAGTTATGACCATGGTGCGCCAGGTAAGGGAAGCCAGATCGTTGGCTCCTCCCGAACCGGGTAGCCTGACTCTGGGCTTCTGAAAGTCCCCAATCACCGTAGAGTTGATATTGCCGTACATGTCAATCTGGGCCCCGCCCAAGAAACAGTAGTCCACCACACCCCGCTGGCAAGCGTCCATGACATCTATCATGCTCGATGCCATTATGGCTTTGTGAAATGTCCTCGAGTCTCCGACCGATATGGGCATGGTCGGGAGAAGCGGGGCTATCCCTCCGGCCTCGAAGAACACCGTGAGGTTCGGCGCGTGAGTCTTCTGAGCGAGCATGGCCGCCGCGCACGGAGCGCCCGTCCCCACGACGACAGTCCGTCCGTCCTCAAGAAACCTGGCCGCGAGGCATATCATCAATTCCATCGCGTTATATCTGATGCCGTGCTCACTCACCTCAGCAACTCCTTTCTGCGAAGAGCCTCGATTTTCGCCTCGCCGCCGCACAGCTCCAAGTACTCGGAGAAATCCTTTGTGCAGTAGATGTACTTTTCTAGAAAAGGCCGCAGCGTCTCGGGCTTTGAGTCATTGGCCAGCCACTCCCTCAAGTGATCCTCGTCGGAGAAATAGGCGTAGGGCATGTTTCCCGGATAACTGCCGTAGGGAACGTGGCATACGGCATCCACGCAATAATGGGTGATGACGGTGCGCGCCGGATCTTCGCGAATGTGATCGGTCGGGACGATCTCCTCGGTTGAGAGGATGACTCTCTTTGAGGCACGGGCAACGTCGAAATCGGCCACGGTGATACCGTCGATCTGGGCATTGCCGTAGATGTCCGACCGGTGTACATGTATGAACGCCACATCGGGATAAAGGGCCGGAAGGGCTACCAGTTTGAGACCCGTGTATGGACACGTTACCGTCTTGGCGGCGCTCTTCACGAAGGTATCGGACCCCAGCATGACCCTGGCCGGGATGTAGGAAGTACCCATGACGGCAGCTTTGTATCTCCATGCCAACGCGGCGTTGGTCCACTCACAGACCTCTATTCGGGCTTCCTCAAACAGCTTTCTGGCGGCCTTCGAGAGACCGCGAGCCTCCAAACCTATGACGTAGGCAACGTCGACTCTGTCAATGACGCCTCCGGCGGCAAGTATCTGGAAATCATGGGTCGCAGTGTGGCCGGAAAGCCCCAATGACTTCCTACCCTGGCGCAGGACCTCGTGCAGGAGAGCCGTAGGGATCCTGTTGGTGCCGAATCCCCCGACTGCCAGGTAGTCTCCGTCCTTCACAAACCGGCTGACAGCCTCGCTCACAGTCATGGTCTTGTCGACCATTGCACGGCTCTTTCCCCTGAAAAACTCACGGGCCTTGTCGGGATGGGGATCCATGAACAACTTGCCCTCGCCCGTATCAGGAAACAACCTGTCCCCCAAAGCCGCCCCCTCCTTGTGAGTATTGTCGCAAGTCTCTTATTTGAGAGACAGCGGGAAGATTCCTTGTGGGGGCGACCATGGCACTTGGGACTACCTAAGGCAGCCGAAGGGCCCCTGTTAACGACCTCCGCTCGGGTCGGGGGGAAAATCCAAGTCATCTCCAAAGGCTCTCAAGTGGTCACAGTCGTTAATCTTAACCGTTCTCCACCCGGTATCGTCACGCTCCAGCACTGTCACGGAGCAGTTGGCCACTACGAGACTCGGCCAAGTACCATCAGGCGATACGATGTTGAGAAGGGCGTTGATTGCCCCGCCATGAGAGACAATCCCTATCCGGGCGTCCTTGTGTCGTTCGTATATGTCATCCAAGGCGCGAGACATGCGGTCCCGGAGGTCCAGCCTGGATTCTCCACCCCCGGGCCTCCGGACCCCGTACGGATCGTGGGCCAGTCTTGCGTGGAACTCGGGATACTTGGCCCGGGATTCTTCCAACGTGAGCCCGGAAATACCCCCCATGTCAAGCTCCCGGAGCCGCCTATCAAGGATCAGCCGGCACGTCCTGCCCATCATTATGGCTTCGGCAGTCTCCCGGGCCCTGGACAGGTCGCTTGAGTACACCGCGTCAAGCCGCACCCTGGATAGGGCCTCTGCTACGGCCTTAGCCTGCCTGCGCCCAGTTTCCGAGAGAGGCACGTCCAGATGCCCCTGAAGTATTCCGGACTTGTTCGCTTCGGTTTCCCCGTGTCTTACTACGTAGAAGGTCGTCATGTTGGATGCGGCCAGAGGAGGCCTTCACTCACCCCATTCTTGTGCTCACAAAAGAGATACAGAAGAACAATTCGGTACGGAAACAGAAGGTACCTGCCCTCCCTGGGAAGGGCAGGATATGGGCCATCTCTCACGGAATTTACACAATAATGAAAGGAGGCCTGGTACGACTTGAAGCCTGTTGCCGTGAAGAACGCCCGGATTCTGACTTGTGGATCCGGAGCCATTCCGAAGGTCATCGAGAAAGGCACCATCTTGTGGGCGGGTGGGAAAATCACCGCCGTAGGCACCGACATCGAAGTGCCTACCGATGCCACCGTCTTCGATGCCCTTGACAAAGTAATAACCCCCGGTCTCATCGACATCCACTGCCACATAGGTATCGCGGAAGACGGAGCCGGATGGGCGGGCCAAGATGGCAACGAATCGACCGATCCGGTCACGGCCGAAGTGAGAGCATTGGATGGGATAAACCCAAAGGACGTCGCGTTCCGCGACGCCGTCCGGGCCGGCATAACGTGTGTCCAGGTTGACCCGGGCAGCGCCAACATCATCGGAGGCGAGACCCTCGTCATGAAGACCTGGGGCACGGTCGTGGACGATCTGGTCATTCGCCGCCCCTCGGGGCTGAAAGCCGCTCTAGGGGAGAACCCCAAGAGAGTCTACGGCACCCAGCGAAAGATGCCCGCAACAAGAATGGGAAACGCTGCGGTCTTGCGAAAAGCCCTGACGGCGGCACGCGACTACCTGAGGAAAATCGAGAACGCCAAGGAGCCCGACAAGGCCCCTGACCTAAACCTCAGGCACGAGATGATCGGCAGGGTCCTCAGGAAGGAAATCCCGCTCCGGGTTCACTGCCACCGGGCGGATGACATTATGACCGCCATCCGCATCGCGCGGGAGTTCGACATTGTCATATCCATCGAGCACTGCACCGAAGGTGATTTGGTGGGCGAATACGTGAGGGACAGCGGGTATCCGGTGACTCTTGGGCCCTCCCTCACCGACAAGAGCAAACTGGAAGTCAAGGACATCGGCTTCGCCGCTCCGGTAGCCCTGTCCAAGTTAGGCGTCAAACTGGCCATCATCACAGATCATCCCGTCCTTCCCATCCAGTACCTCAGGATCTGCGCCGGCCTTTGCGTGCGTGAAGGGATGGATGAGGATACCGCTCTTCTCGCGATCACCCGTCACGCCGCCGAGATCGCGGGAGTGGCCGATAGAGTCGGCTCACTGGAGCCAGGCAAAGACGCGGATTTGGTCATCTGGTCCAAAGACCCGTTTGAGTACGATGCCAAGGCCGAGCGCACCTTCATAGACGGCGAGGAAGTCGACCACAGAAGAGAGCGAGGTGAGCTCCTGTGAAGACACGCGCTTACGTGAACGCGCACCTCTTCCCCATATCCAAGCCTCCGGTGGAGAACGGAATGCTTCTCGTCCGTGACGGCAAGATAGTCTTCGCGGGCCGGGGCGAGGCGCCGGGCGACGCCGAGGTTGTCGACGTCAAAGGCAAGACGATCCTTCCCGGCTTCGTCGACGAACACGGCCACGTGGGGCTCTGGGGTGAATGGTACGGCCAGCCCGAACAGGACGGTAACGAGGCAACCAACCCCGTGACGCCGGAAGTGAGGGCTGTAGACTCGATCTGGCCCGCCCACTCGGCCTTCCACGATGCCAGAAGCGGCGGAGTCACCACCGTTCAGGTGACCCCGGGATCGGGCAACATCCTGGGCGGCGAGATGGTGGTCATTAAGACCTCCGGGACTGTTATCGACGAGATGATACTGCGAAACCCATCAGGCATGAAGGCCGCGCTGGGCGAAAACCCAAAGGGTCTCTACGGCAGGAACGGCAAGATGCCGTCAACCCGGATGGGAAACGCGGCGGTTCTCAGGTCGGCACTTTACAAGGCCAGAGACTACGAGAAGAAGCTGAAGGCCGCGGAGAAGGATCCCTCCAAGGCGCCTGACACGGATCTGGGGCTCCTGGGACTCCTCAAGGTCTTGCGCGGGGAGATACCCCTCAGGATCCACGCCCACCGGGCCGATGACATCGTAACCGCAGTGAGGATAGCCGAGGAGTTCGGCATCGATTTCTCCATCGAACACTGCACTGACGGCGCTACCGTGGCCGAGTTCCTGGGCAGGCGCAAAGCCAAGGTAAACATAGGTCCAAGCATGTGGCACCGGGCCAAGGTCGAGACATGGAACATCTCCCTTGAAACTGCCGGAATCCTTGCCAAAGCCGGCTGCAAGGTGAGCATCATCTCCGACCACCCGTTCCATCCGATCCAGCACCTTTCTACGGCAGCGGCCATGTGCTGGGCCAACGGCATGCCCGAAGACGAAGCTCTCCGCGCCGTGACACTCACGCCTGCCGAGACTCTGGGAGTAGCGGACAGAATAGGCAGCCTAGACGAAGGCAAGGACGCGGATTTCGTGATTTGGTCCGGACACCCGTTCCGGATTAGGTCCAAAGTTGAGCAAGTATTCATCGGAGGAGCCAAGGTGTTCGGCGACTAGGAAAGCGGAGGGGCGTTCCACGAGGTTGGGTACATCGATGCTGACTCGTGCGAACGCCCCGTTTCTATATTGCGCAAGGGCCCCCGGCGGTATTCATGCTTCGCGGCCCTCTCATGGGAGCCAAGTTCAACCACTTCTGGGAGAGGTTTCCGCCTAGATGCCGGAGGAGGTTTCCTGCAACCGCCGGCTGAAATCACAAGAGGAACGTTCTGGGAGGTATCCATCTATGAAGACGACCGTAATCAGAGAGACTCCCGTAGGGCCCCTTACCATAGCGGCACGTCACGGGAGCATCTGCTCGCTCCAATTTGGAGAAAAACCCGTCGTGAACGTGGCCGAACCGACGGACTCTGAGGACGAGGTTATCCTCGGCCGGGCTGTCGCCGAAGTCGAGGCCTATTTCCGGGGCGAACTCCGGGAGTTCACGGTTCCCGTTACTCTCGAAGGCCCACCCTTTCACAGCAAGGTGTGGCGGTATCTGGCAAAGATACCCTTCGGCAGGGTTGAGTCCTACGGCCAAATCGCGCTGAACCTGGGAAGGCCGGGAGCCGCCCGGGCTGTCGGAAACGCATGCGCCGCGAATCCCGTTGTCCTGATAGTGCCCTGTCACAGGGTTCTTGCCACCTCCGGCCTCGGTGGTTTCGGAGGGGGCCTGCCGGCAAAGGAGTGGCTCCTGCGCCACGAGGGATGCGACATATTCGATGGCTTTAGGGGAGGCCTTGCCCGCCACTCCTGGAAGCTTTCCCATTCCGGGTAAAGCGTATTAACCGAGCTGAAGGCTGCGCCTCAGAATACCCCGCCTTACCCACAGGGATAATGAGCGGGGGGCGATCACGTGCATTCCATCATAGATCTAACGGAAGCATCTTCATCAAGAGCCCTTGTTTCCAAGATAGAAGACCGCATGACCAGAGTCTTGAGCGACTCGGGCAACGTACAGCCCATCCTCAGCTATCTCATATCTACCGGCGGCAAGAGAATGCGCCCTCTCCTATTGATCTGGGCCGCTCAAGCGTGTGCCGAGACAACCGGCAACTCATTGGACGAGGATAGCGTCCTGGATGTGGCGGCCGCGTTTGAGTTGGTACACATGGCATCTTTGATCCACGACGACATAATCGACCGGTCTCCGGTGCGCCGGGGACGCCCTGCTGCCCACGTAGTCTGGGGGATTCACTCTGCGGTCCTTGCGGGAGACTACCTGTTCACCCGGGCCAATCGCATTGCCCTCGGCTACGGAATGGGAATCGCTTCGCTCATGAGCCAGGCCATCGAACTCACATGTGAAGGAGAGATCGCCCAAGATGGGTCGCTGTTTCAACCCGATCTCACAGAGCGGGAATATCTCTCCCACATTTGCCGGAAGACCGCCTCGCTGATCGGCGCTGCCTGTCAGGCGGGCGCCATCATCGGCGGAGGAGGTCCTCTCTTGGAGGAGAACCTTCTCCGTTTCGGAGTCGAACTGGGCTGCGCGTTCCAGATAGCCGATGACATCATCGATCTGGTGTCGCCCGGCGATACATCGGGTAAGCCCCAGTTCAACGACATAAAGAGGGGGCTATGGACCCTTCCGCTCATCCTGGCCATGAAGTCAACTGCCGGCGAGGTCCTCCGCAAAGCATGTGCCCAGCGCGCGATCTCGGCCCATGACATCAGTGTCGTCAAGAAAGCCTGCCTAGAGGAAGGTTGCATCGACCGTGCCCGGCAAAGTGCCTCTTTGCTGGCCAAGACGGCCGAATCCCGGTTGACGGCCCTCAAGCCTTGCGACGCCAAGACCGCCCTTCAGAAGACGGCTCGAAAGGCAGTGAACCGGCGATTCTAGCCGGCCCTACGGCGCTCTCCGTTCTTCCAAGGGGGGCCTGCCGGGAGGGGCATACCGGCGAAACGGACTAAGAAATCACGCCGCACAAAGTCTCGCAGAGGGTCAAGTGACAGGCCGCCCGGTCATGAGAGCGACCTGCAGTTCATCTACGCTATAGATTGGCGCCCCGCACCTAAGTCGTTGGCAAATCACCACTCGCGGACGGCCCCCATCATCCTCCACCGCGCCCTCCAGGACTATCTGGGCGTTTGGCAAGTAGAGGCGCCGCACGTAATTGACCATGGCCTGCACCGTCGGATCATCTTCTCGTCCGGTGATACGGATATCTTGGGCGCCTCCTGCGTAGTAGTCCAGGGCCGAGAGCAGGTGGGCATGAGCCATCGGATTCCTTCTGATCTGGGGGGCCATGGCCTCAAGAGTAGAGCCTGCCAGTTCCTCCAGGTCTTGAGCTTCCAAGAGGTGGGCCAGCCGTAAGAGGTCCATGGTGGCGACCGAGTTTCCCGAAGGCACGGCTCCGTCGTACGTCTCCTTTGGCCTCACGATGAGCTCTTCCGCCCCGGTAGATGTGAGAAAGAACCCCTTGCCCCGTTCATCCCAGAACTTGTCGACCATCTGTCGGGCGAACTCTTCCGCACGCTCAAGATAAGAGGTTTCCAGTGTGGTCTGGTGCATCTCTATCAGGGCCCAGATCAGAAAAGCGTAGTCGTCAAGATAAGCCTTGTGCGCCACATGTCCCTTTCGGTACCTCGCATGCAACTCGCCGTTCTTCACATTGTTCTCAAGAATGAAATCCAGAGAAGCGCGGGCCATATCAAGGTAATCCGGGTCGTTGAACGCCCTGGAAGCCCTCGCCAGAGCGGCGATGGCGAGGCCGTTTAGAGAAGTAAGCACTTTATCGTCGGTGTGAGGCCTCACCCGCTCTTGCCTGGATGCGAGGAGCTTCTTCCGGCTCTTCTCCATGGCCGGCGCTCGCGGAGGCAGGAGAGCCTGGCGGTCGCCGTCCTTTGGGGAGCCTACGAGATGCGGAATGGACCGTCCCCGGAAGTTGCCCTGTTCCGAGATGCCGTAAGCCTCGGTGAACGCCCCGGCGTCCTTGCCCAAGACTTTCTTGATCTCTTCAGGCGTCCAGAGGTAGTACTTACCTTCCTCGCCTTCAGACTCGGCGTCTATTGCGGTGTAGAAAGCGCCTTCGGGTGACTTCATCTCCCTGTCGAGAAAGGAAGCTATCTCCCAGACCACCTCGCGGTAAGAGCTTTTTTGGGTGGCCTGGGCGATATCGGTGAAAGCCATCATCATGAGGGCGTTGTCGTAGAGCATCTTCTCGAAATGCGGGACCATCCACTTGGAGTCGGTTGAGTACCGAAAAAACCCGAACCCTATATGGTCATAGATGCCTCCGGCATAAGCGGTACCAAGAGTGGTGTCCACCATTTCGAAAGCGCGCTTGTCGCCGGTCTTCTTCCAGTACTGCAATAGGAACATGAGGTTGTGAGGGCTGGGAAACTTGGGGGCGCCTCCAAACCCGCCGTACTCTTCGTCGAAAGCCGAACGGAAACGCCGGAAGGCCAGCTCCAGGAGAGAGTCATGAAGCCCCTCTGGAGAGCCGATCGGGCCTTCTGGAGCTCGGGCCGGGCTTTGTGCCTCAGATTTCTCAGGGACGCGAGGGGCCGCGGGCTCGGCATCGCCCGCCTCGTCGACGCTCCTTCTCAACGCCTCAGTGATCTTTTCGGCCTGCTCAATCAAAGTCTCCCTCTCTCCAGACCAAGCCTCGGCCAGGACGCGCAGAACGTCCAGGAAGCCCGGCAAGCCGAACTTGCTCCCCTTAGGGAGGTAGGTCCCGGCCCAGAAGGGCTTCTTATCCGGCGTCATCACTATCGACAAGGGCCATCCGCCGCTGCCCGTAAGCATTTGACAGACGGTCATGTACACGTGGTCCACGTCGGGCCTTTCTTCCCTGTCGACCTTGATTGCGACGTAGTTGGCGTTCAAGTACGCGGCGACTTCTTCGTCTTCGAAGGATTCTCTGGCCATGACGTGACACCAGTGACACGTGCTGTACCCGATGCTCAAAAAGATCGGTCTATCCAAAGCCTTGGCCTGCTCAAAGGCCTCATCACCCCAAGGGTACCAGTCTACAGGGTTTCGGGCGTGCTGCAAAAGGTAAGGGGATTTCTCGTGGATCAGTCTGTTCTCACCGGCCATGCCAGACCCCTCCTAACGGCACTAGTGTTCCCCGTAGAAGGGAGTGGCAAGCTCCCGGTCTCTCCTCCAAGAGCACGCGACCACGGCGTTCTTGAGAGACAGGAACCGCGCCTCGCGGCGCCGTTCCTGTCTCTCATGGCGTCAGTCCTTTTCCTTGCCTGTCTCGCGTCTACGCCTTCTTGAAAAACTCGTTGAGAGGCAGTTCGCGTCCCTTGGGGAAGGGACACTTGTAGGGCGAGTCCTTGGTTTTCTCCTGGAACTCGGCCTTGGCCTTGGCTATCTCCTCGGGGTGTTCTACTAGGTCCAGCCCGCAGAGGGCCATGGTCTTGGCCGCCACCAGCATGCCCTTCTTGCCGATGGAGCTCCCCGATGAGGCCACGTGCTGCCATGAGTGTCCCGGGCAACCCAACGGAACGGTAGCGGCAGACATCTGAACCGTGGGAACGATCCAACTGACGTCGCCTACGTCGGTTGAGCCTCCGCCCGATCGTCCTTTACCCCTTGGAGGAATGAGGATGGTGGCAAGCGGCTTTTCCTTTAGTTCCTGCAACTCTGCGAAATCGGGGCTTCTCAGCATGTTCGCAACAGAGTTTTCATCGAACGTAAGGGCAAGCTTCCCGGCGAATTCCAGGTCGGCCTCGTCGAACTGGGGTGCTCCCACCTTCTGGAGATTTCTCCACATGACGTCGGCAAGGACTTCGTTCAAGAGCACCTCATAGCAGCCCGTGAGGAAGTTCACGTCGTGGGTGGTGCCGGTCATGAGGGCAGCGCCCTTGGCGACATCCAAGAGCCTGGCGTAGATCTCTTCGACCTGACTCCGCCTTGGGGCGCGCACGAAGTACCACACCTCTGCTTCGGCGGGCACCACGTTGGGTTGTCCGCCGCCTTCGGTTATGACGTAATGGATTCTGGCATCGGGAATCACGTGTTCCCTGAGATAGTTGGCGCCGACGTTCAAAAGCTCTACTGCGTCCAGGGCAGATCGACCGTTGTGAGGGTCTCCCGCGGCATGGGCGGTCTTCCCATGAAACTGGAACTTGACGGAGTTCATCGCGTTTCCGCTTCCCAGCCTCACCGTTGTGGTCGAACCCGGGTGCCAGGTAATGGCCACATCGAGGTCATCGAAAACGCCTGCTCTAGCCATGTATACCTTGCCCGCCAAGAGCTCTTCGGCCGGACATCCGTAGTACCTCACGGTCCCCGCCATGCCTGACTTGGCCAGAGCTTCCTTTAGCGCTAGTGCGGCTCCCAAGGCTGCGGTGCCAAGGAGGTTATGTCCACACCCGTGTCCGGGGCCCCCGGGCACAATGGGCTTTCGCTCTGGAGAGACTTCCTGAGATATCCCGGCCAACGCGTCAAACTCACCTAGAAAGCCGATGAATGGCCGGCCGCTCCCCCATTCGGCAATGAACGCCGTGGGCACATCCGCTACGCCTGGTTCTAGTGTAAAGCCGTTTGCCTCAAGGTAGTCGGCTTGCACCTTTGAAGACTTGTGCTCTTGGAACCCCACCTCCGCTGCGGCCCAGACCTCGTCGGCGATGGCGAACAACTCCGGTGCCTTATTGTCCAAAAAAGATAAAATATCAGCCAATGCTCCCGCCTCCTCTTGCGAAAATGTTCAATGCACTGTCGAGGGATTCCTGCCCTTGGCGGCCCGTTCACCCCCGGGTCCATCGCCGGAGACGGAGACCTGTAAGGCAGAACACCGGACCTTGTCCGCTAGACTCTATGATCCGGCTTGGGAGGCTTGTCGCAGAGGCAAAGTCAGGATGAAAGTCGAGCCTTTGCCCGGTTCGCTCACCACAGAGACGTTGCCCCCGTGGGCCTCGGTGATAAGTTTGACGATGTAGAGGCCTAGGCCGAGGCCTCTGGAATGGCCGCTTCCGCCCCGGTAGAAACGGTCAAATATCCTGGGAAGGTGCTTTGGGTCAATCCCCGTGCCTCTGTCTTTCACTGCGATCTCGGCGAAACCGCCAATAACATCGAGGGACACCTCAACACGAGACTCAGGAGGGGAATGCTGGAAAGCATTGCTCAGGATATTCTCCAGGCACCGTTCAACCTGGTGCGGATCAACCATCGCCCAACACTCGCCGCTCGTCAAGTGCAGCGAAACCCTCTCACAGTCAGCCGAGCTCCGGTACCGGCCTGCTACTTCTAGGAGGAGCTTACTGAGGTCTGTTGCCCGGGGGCGCATGGACCACAGTCCAACGTCGAATTTCATGGATTCAATGAAATCGTTGAGCATCGCGTCCATCCGCCTGCCGCTCTTCAGAATGAGTTGAGCCGCCTTGTTCTCATCCCGCAAGCCTTTCCTCCTCGTCTCCATCTCAAGGACCTGCGCCTGAGCGAGGAGCGTTGATAGAGGGTTCCGGAGGTCGTGCGAGGTAGCCCTCAAATAGTCATGTTTCTGTTCCGCCGCCCGGCGGGCTTCGGTGACATCGCGGTACGTCATCACTATCAGAGTAGGGCTATCGCCGTCGCGCAGTACGGATCCACTGAACTGGACAACCAGCGTGGAGCCGCCGGGCCGTTCCACAAATAACTCCAAGCCGTGAACCGGCTCTCCCCGTAAGGCCCTGGCGATGGGGTACTCGTCTCTTGGAACAGCTGAGCCGTCGGGATACCGGAGTATGACCTGGAAACCTGGTTCCACCGATCCATCGTCGCGTGGCGCTATCCCCAGCATCTCCCTGGCGGCTCTGTTCCGCAGGATTACCCTGCCCATGCCATCCGCAACCGTTACTGCTTCGGTCAGATTCTCGAGGATGGCCTCCAGGGAACTCACTAGCAGCCTTTGAGATGGATCCTCCTGCCTAGCTAATGGCGTCAAAGCCGTCCCCCCTCTTGCCGAAGTATCGGAGACCACTTCAATAGAGAGGTTCGCTGACACCCCGCGAATTCCTTTCTTTGGCAGGAAAATTGAATAAACATGCAGTCGGGGTGTCTAGACCGTAGACTCAACCTTCAGAACGTTGTCTCACTGGGCGCGCAACCCCGCGCTCATTGTCAGCCGGTTGCCAAGCGCACGAGGGGCCCGGCACTAAGTTGCCCGGGTATGCCACCGCCAGGCCGTCTCAACTATCTCGCGAAGCGAGGAATGCTTAGGTGTCCATCCCAGCGCCTCACTGGCCCTATCGCACGCCGCCACCAAGATCGCCGGGTCGCCGGCCCTTCGAGGTCCCATGGTGTATGGGACCTTTTTTCCCGAGACTTCCTCCACGGCGCTTATGATCTCCATCACCGAAAAACCCCTGCCGGTCCCTATGTTCACTGCAGTGGTCTCAAGTCCCTCCGACAGGGCCTTGAGCGCGAGGACGTGGGCCTCGGCTAGATCGCTCACGTGTATGTAGTCGCGTATGCACGTGCCGTCAGGAGTCGAATAGTCGTTCCCAAACACTGTGAGGGGCTCCCCTGTGAGCGCCGCGCGGATCACCAGGGGAATGAGATGGGTCTCAGGGTCGTGGTCCTCGCCGAGTCGCCCTGACGGGTCGGCGCCCGCCGCGTTGAAATAGCGCAGGGACACTGACTGAAGGCCGTAGGCCTTGTCATACCAGCCCAATGCCCTTTCGACAAAGACTTTTGACTCGCCGTACGGACTCATTGGCCGGAGCGGCGCAGTCTCGGGTATGGGCACTGACTCAGGATCGCCATACACTGCGGCAGATGACGAAAATACAATCTTCTTCACTCCGGCTTTGACCATGGCGGACATAAGGGAAATGCCTCCGGCGACGTTCCTCCGGAAATACTTGTCGGGGTTTCGCACGGATTCGCCAACGAGACTTTCGGACGCGAAATGCAAGACAGCGTCAAACTCTGTTTCAGAAAAGAGATCGGCGAGAGCGCCTTCATCCGGGAGCTCTCCGATGACAAGGCGGACGCCCGGAATAAACTCAGGATGGCCGCGAGATAGGTCATCAAGTACAACCACGTTGTAGCCGGCATCGAGGAGCGCTTTGACGGTATGGGACCCTATGTACCCCGCTCCCCCTGTCACCAAGACATTCGCTGTGGAAGCCCTGCGTTCCCGGGATCGCACTTGCCTTCCTCCTTGGTTGGCTTTCTCCGTCCTCCGCCGGTCACTGCCCGAGTGGAAACTCCTGGCTCGTTTCCCGGTGTGTCTATCATATCCCGATGCCTGTCTCTAGTTCCATAGACAATTACCATATGGCAAGTACTGCGGATTTGATGGCTCACATTGGACTGACCATTTTCTCCGATCGCCATACCAATTAGGAGGATTCCTACCGTCAACAATAGAAGGTGCCACGTGGTACAATGAGCTTGTACTTGTGCTTGCACTTAACAAAGGAGGCATCCGCGATGTATCCAGTACGCCATGAGAAGCTGAACCAGTGGGTTCGCGAAGTGGCGGAGCTATGCGAGCCGTCCGCTGTCTATTGGTGCGACGGCAGCAAGGCCGAGTATGACTCTCTCATGTCTCAGATGGTCAAGAGCGGAATGGCCACACCACTGGCCAAGAGACCCAACTGCCACCTGTTCAGATCGGATCCCAATGACGTAGCCAGAGTTGAGGCAAGGACCTTCATAGGGACCGAGAAGCAGGAAGACGCCGGTCCGACAAACAACTGGATTCAGGCCGACGAGCTTAAGAAGACCATGACGGGTCTCTACAAAGGCTGCATGCGCGGCCGAACAATGTATGTCATTCCCTTCTCCATGGGGCCGATTGGTTCACCCATTTCCAGAATCGGCGTCGAGATCACCGATAGCCCTTATGTCGTCTGCAACATGCACATCATGACGCGTGTGGGAACCAAAGTCATCGAAACGCTGGGCCCTGACGGAGACTTTGTGAAGTGCCTGCACTCTGTGGGCGCCCCCCTTGAGCCCGGCCAGGAAGACAGCAATTGGCCCTGCGCTCCCCTGGACCAGAAATACATCAGCCACTTCCCGGAGGACGACACCATTTGGTCTTATGGATCCGGCTATGGCGGAAACGCTCTCCTCGGCAAGAAGTGCTTTGCCCTCCGCATCGCTTCGACCATCGCTCGCAGAGAGGGATGGATGGCCGAGCACATGCTCATCTTGAGACTGACCAGCCCCGAGGGCAAGCAGTACCATATCTGCGGTGCCTTCCCGTCAGCCTGCGGCAAAACCAACCTTGCCATGATCCACCCGACCATCCCCGGCTGGAAGGCCGAGTGCCTGGGTGACGACATCTCCTGGATGAAAATCGGACCCGACGGCAGGCTCTACGCTATTAACCCCGAGGCAGGCTTCTTTGGAGTCGCTCCGGGTACATCGTACAAGACCAACCCGTCGGCCATGGATACCCTGAAAGAGAACACCATCTTCACCAACTGCGCCCTAACCGACGATGGCGATGTGTGGTGGGAGGGCATGGGCCCGGCCCCCGAGCATGCAATCGACTGGAAGGGCAGAGATTGGGATCCTTCAAAGAACGAGCCGGCCGCCCATCCCAACGCCAGATTCACTGCGCCGGCCAGGCAGTGTCCGGTAATCTGCCCCGATTGGGAGAAGCCCGAAGGCGTGCCTATCGACATCTTCATCTTCGGCGGTCGCCGGGCAAAGAATATCCCGTTGGTGACCGAAGCGTTTAACTGGGATCACGGTGTCTTCCTGGGCGCCACGGCCTCGTCAGAGACCACTGCCGCCAACCTGGGAGCCGTCGGCAACGTTAGGCGCGACCCCTTCGCCATGAAGCCGTTCTGCGGCTACAACATGGGAGACTACTTCGCGCACTGGCTCAAAATGGGCGACAGACTTGGAGACAAGGCCCCCAAGATCTTCTACGTCAACTGGTTCAGGAAGAGCCCTGACGGCAAGTGGCTCTGGCCGGGGTTCGGCGAGAACAGCCGCGTCCTTAAGTGGATGTGCGAGCGTGTCGAAGGCAAGGCCAAGGCACAGGAGACTCCCATCGGCCTCCTTCCCACTCCCGACGCTCTGGATCTCACAGGGCTGGATGTCCCCCAGGAGGACCTGGAGGAGCTCCTCCGCGTAGATACCGAGGCGTGGAAGACCGAGATCGAGGACCTTGACGGCCACTTCGGCCAGTTTGGCGACAGGCTTCCCAAGAGGATGGCTGATCAGCTCGATGCTCTCAAGAAGAGGTTGGGCGTGAAGTAGGTCACTCTCAAGGCACGCAAGTAGATTTCCTGAGTGGATTTCCCGCAGCGGTTCTGGGGAAATCCACTCTTCTCTTTGTTGGGGACGCTGCGTCAAGGGTGGATGAACCTGGCTTCCAGGCGCAAGATCTGCCAAAAGCCCTGTATACTTAGCAAACCCACGGGGGATATCCCCACTGGTGCACAGATCAACGAAGAACACCCTCCGCCTGCGCACACATCCAGGCAAGACATCCCCGCCTGCGCACGCGTCCTGGAAGGATGTCCCCACTAGAGCAAATTTCCCGCAGAACGTCCCCGCTGGTGCAAATTTCCCGCAGAACCCTTGCGCAGGTGCACGGGTTGTCGAAAGCGCCGGGGGTGTGGTCGATTGGAATACTGTCTTAGAAAGCACTCGTTCTTGGATGTGGAATAGGTATATGATGAAGTCACTGTGGAGGGATACGAGAATGGAACGGTCCAGATACCTGATGGCGGGGCTCCTGATTCTCAGTGTCTGCCTTAACATATACGCGCTGAGCAGGATTGGCGACCTATCGGCCGCGATTCGCGAGGCCCGGAACCAGGTATCGCGCATGCAGGACTCCTTGGACCGTGGGCTTGATTGGGTCAACAACGCAGTCGAGAAGATGCGTGAGGAAGCGCGGTGGATGTCAAGAGTGGAGGTCACTCCCGGTGAGCCTCTAGACGGAATCCAGCCGATGACTCTCAGTTGGCAAGTGAGGGAGTATCCCGTGGGTGCTTCGGTGACACTGTACCTTAGAGAGCGCGGGGAACCTGAGTTCACCCCCTACCCAGCTGAAAGCACTGGCGGAGGCGGGTTCAGGATCACGTTTGACCATACCATCCAGCCGGAACCTCACGTGTCAATATCCTTCTCCGCCGAAAGCTCTTCAGGGAAGCGAGAATCAGTTGTCCACGAATCCTCAGGGGTGTATCGCACCGGAGAGTACGAATACTACGTGTCCATGACCGATGGGCGTGAGACGAGGACCACCGAGGTCTCACCCCTCAACGTCCAGCAAGAGGCGAGCGACCTTGTCTCTCCTGTCTTCGTTGATATACGGGCTGTTAATGGCCAGCCCGCCTTTGACATAACAGTCCATGAGAACCCTAAGCCCGAGCATTATTACTACCGGCTTCAGGGGGTCTCGCTTAAGGTGAGAGATGGGGACTTGGTGGTCAAAGAAGTAACCCTCATGTCTCAACGGACCATTGAGGCCCCAACGCCACAAGGAAAAGGCGAGATCCCGGTCTTTGAAGGCAGGCTGGAGGACTACCCCGCACCCTCTGAGGTTTTGCTGGTACTCAGGTACGGCGACGGCGTAAGCACGGAATTCCCTGTGAAGTACCTCATGGCTCCAATCCGGCTCTACTGATCTCGCCCCGCAAGATCTCACAAGGCCCGTCTCTCGAAGATCCCTCGGGGTTTGAATATCTTTTACTAACCCCTTTACTTTTCAAATCCCAT
>DUUV01000117.1 GCA_012841375.1 Candidatus Fermentithermobacillaceae bacterium | reverse complement strand
GGGTTTACCGGATGTCAAGCATGGTTGATTGCGGAGAATTCCTAATGGCAAAGGGTAGGAACTGAGGATCGTCTAGCCAAGAGCCTCTACTGCGATTCGCGGGATCCTGCTTGACCCGCACATAGAAATCCTGTTGGCTAAATTCAATATGACGTGTATAATTATGCATCGCTAGGCCGGAATTGAGAGGCTTCACTCGAAATAGGATGAATGAAACCTCCGATAGGCGAGTCCTGACCGGAGACTCTGCTCTGCCAGGTCTAGACCCGATAGGGGAAAGGAGTCGAGAATACCGTGAAAAAAGCTTTTCTCGTTTTGCTGGGGATACTGGTGTGTCTCTCCTTAGGGCTGACCGCATGCTCAAAGCCGGAGCCCAACAACGAAGAAATAACGGGAGAGACCTCTGAACCACCCAAGATGAAGTTGGTGGCCGTTGGCGAAGCAACATTCGCCCCATTTGAATACATGGATATTACCACTAACAAGCCCACAGGGTTTGACGTAGATCTCATCAAGGCCATAGGCGAAGCTTCAGGCTTTGATGTTGAGTACAAGAACATTGACTGGAATAGCCTCATCCCCGCCCTTCAGAACAAAGAGGCCGACCTTATAGTTTCCGGCATGACCGTTACCGACGAGAGGGCACTGGAGGTCACCTTCTCAGACCCTTACTTCACGTCCGGCCAGGCTTGGGCCGTTCCGAAGAACTCCCCCATAAAGCAGCTCTCGGACCTGTCGGGAAAATCCATAGCAGTGCAGATCAATACAACAGCTGACTATGCTGCTCAGACACTTCATGAGAAGTTCACCGGAGAAAACCAGAAGGGCATTAACATAAAGCGTCTGAAGAACGCTGCGGACGTCTTCAATGAGCTGAAGACAGGAGCCGTGGACGCGATCATCTGCGATCTGCCAGTAATCCAGGAGTATCTCAAGAACAACCCGGAGGACGAGATCCTAATTCCCGAGCCGGCTTTCACAGTCGAGTATTACGGCATCGCTATGCGTAAGGCCGACAAGGAAATCCATGATCTGGTCAACAAGGGACTTGCCAAGATCAAGGCTGACGGCACGTACGACGAGATCTACGAGAAGTACTTTGGGAAGCAACCTTAGGAATCATGACCTACAGCGTAGAGATTGTAGCCAAGTATTTCCCCTTTCTGGCCAAGGGGATCGAGGTCACCCTGGTATTCACCGTAATTGCCTTTATTGTAGGGTTGGGGCTGGGATTACTTGTTGCGTTGGGCCGGGTTGGGCGAAGCCCGGCCCTCCGGTACCCGTGTATCTGGTACACGAACTTCATCCGGGGCACGCCGCTCTTGGCACAGGTGTACCTCATACACTTCGGGCTTCCGCAGGTGCTCCATTACAGGCCTAACGGCGTTGTAGACGCATTGGTCGCGCTTAGCTTGAATGCAGGCGCCTATATCGCGGAGATTTGGCGGGGATCCATTGAGTCCATTGATAGGGGGCAGATGGAGGCCGCTCGGTCACTCGGAATGACCTACGCGCAGGCTATGAGAGAGGTTGTGCTGCCGCAGGCTTTCCGTAGGGCCATCCCTCCGCTGGGCAACGAGTTCATCGCTCTGCTGAAAGAGTCTGCGCTCGTATCCGTCATAGGGCTTGAGGACCTCATGATGCGCGCGAATATGATGGCAGGCCGGAGCTTCAGGCCCTTCGAGGCCTACTTCACCGTTGCCCTGATCTACCTCGCGCTTACCTTGGGGTTCGCCCGCGTAGTCAATCACCTTGAGGGGAGGATGAAGAGTGGTCATAGTTGAGAACCTTCACAAGGACTTCGGTACGCTCCAAGTACTGCGCGGGATCGACTTACAGGTAGAGAAGGGCCAGGTTGTGGTCATCATTGGGCCGAGCGGCTCGGGGAAATCCACTTTCCTCCGGTGCCTCAACTATCTAGAGAAGCCTACGAGCGGGACAGTCACCATTGATGGAGTACGATTAGGCGAACCCGGCACCGACATAAACCGCGTGAGGCGGACGGTCGGGATGGTGTTCCAGCTCTTCAACCTGTTTCCTCACCTTACGGTACTTAAGAACGTGACACTAGCTCCGCGCAAGGTGATGGGCATGGCGGCTGAGGCTGCCGACGAGCAGGCGATGGAGCTCCTAAGCAAAGTTGGGCTGGCAGATAAGTGTGATCAGTACCCGAGCCAGCTCTCAGGCGGGCAGAAGCAAAGAGTGGCCATCGCTCGAGCCTTGGCAATGCGCCCGAAGGTCATGCTGTTTGACGAGCCTACCTCCGCCCTCGACCCCGAGATGATAGGTGAAGTGCTCGGAGTAATGAAGGCGCTCGCTCAGGAAGGCATGACGATGATTGTCGTGAGTCACGAAATGGGTTTCGCCCGCGAAGTTGCCGACCGCGTCGTGCTAATGGACGGCGGTCTGATTCTGGAAGACGGTTCTCCCGCCGAGTTTTTTGGGAACCCCAGGCACGAGCGAACCAGGGCATTCCTAAGCCGCGTACTGTGAAGGGCTATGAGGCCTGATGTCGGGCGACTTCAGCGATCCATGAGCACCGCCTCATGGGTGTTCATTCTTTGGAAGACACGTATAACGAGGGTTTCGGTACATGGAATCATGAGAGAAGAAGCAGACTGACATTTGTCTAAGGTCCTGAATGAGCCGAACCAGGGCAGAATCCTTAGAGAAGATACTTCCTCACGATAAAGCCTATGAAAGCGTCGAAATCCCGCAAGTCGTTCTGCAAGATGGAATACACATGGTCTACGTCGATCTCGCCGTAGAGGTGAACCGCTCTGTTCCTGAATCTCACCATCGCCTTGACCCTATCGAGAAACTCTGGCGGGATTGCCCCTGCCGACGCAAGCACGTCGAAGACCTCTCCATAGCTCTTGGGCGAACCTAGGCCTTCCCTAGCAACAATATGGCTTCCCGTGTCGATCATCGCCTCAACCGATGTCTGCAGCAATCGAATAGCCGCGTGAAAGTGGATTGACCTCTCTGAGAACGCATCCCGTGGGGTATCTGCCAGTCTGCGCAGCATATCCAGGTTCCTTCGGATAAAGGCTACCTTATCCCTGACCTTGTCTAGGTCTATCACGAACGTATGCCTCCCTCAGAGATTTGTCGTACTCCCGGCTCGCTTGCCGGTAAAAAGGCGCGAAATCCCCATAGATCTTGAACACGTACTCGCGGAAGTCTGAGAGCGCGACCGGATCCCTTTGGAAGATCAGCCTTCCTGTTTCAATGACCCTAAACTGCAGCATGACATCGACATCGTTGAGACAAAGCACGTTGATATCATCTTCCCGGCAAATGGCAACGATCCCGGCTTCAAGAGCAAGTAATCGCTCCACACTGGGCTTTCTATCTCGATAGAACAAGATTGCGAGATCAACATCGCTGAGCGGCGTCTGAAACTCGGTGCCGTAAGAACCGTAGATCATTGCCGCCAGGACATCTTCCTGTTGGTCCAGGTACTTGACCAGGCTGGGGATGCACTCGTCGATATCGATCTTCTCGGTCCTGCCTGACATTCTCAGCCCAATAACGCCCCTTTTCCTGAAACTGCCACCATAGTACTTTCAGCCCGATGCTCCGTCAAGGCTAGGGGGATCCGCTATACAACCGCCGGGCTTTCATTCTTGCCAGCCATGGAGTCTCCCTTTTTGGCTACTGTAACCTGAGGAACACCATCACCTCCCAGGCGGCAGGCGACAGGTTGGTTCCTGAGGAGAACCTTCCGGCGATGGACAGGAGGAGAAAGCATATTACTGTGGTACAAGGAGAGAAGAGAGGTGGTCAGAAATGGAAACAAAGGAACTACTGGCTAGGTTCAAGGAGTTCCAGGTGGGCGTCTTCATTCTCCTCGGAGTCCTTCTGATCACAAATCTCGTTACGCTCGGATGGACCATATCTCGTCTCAACAGGCTTGACGACCGATTGCCAATCAGCGTGAGCTGCTCCGGATCCAGCCGCTACACTCCACCGCCCGATGGTGTCCTAGCATCATCTATTAGCGCGGATATGGACCTTGCGGCGCAAGGAGAGGCCGGCGTGATTGCTTCCTTCCATATCGCGAACAAGGTTCCCGGCGCAACGGTTCTGCTTGCGTATCGGAGCCACGATGAGCAAGAGTGGCGGCGCACGCAGATGACATCAACGCCGGATGACCCGTTGGTGTTCACAGCCAGCGTTCCGGTGGATCTATCCCATCCCGACTTCGAGTACAGGCTAGAGCAGGTGCTGGACGGAGAAGTCGTTCACGCATCGCGAAGCCTGAAGGACTCGGTCCTCTACCTTCTTGGCGGAAACGGAGACATTTCCTTGGATGACGTGGTTCTCCCCGACACCAAACAGGGACGCATAATGGTTAGTGGCCGTTACGGAACGCCCAAGATCGAAGCGTTCCGGATCGCCGAGGTGACCCTGAAAATCGACAAAAACACACCTCAGGAAATCACCCTGACCCCGAACTCGGCGGCGGGGAACGTGTTCTATTCCTTCTACCCGGCCGGGCTTAAGGATATTGAGGTCACTGTCGTATACGCAGATGGTGAGACCCGCACGACGCTGTTCAATCCCTTTGCGGCTCGCCCTGAGGATGGGGTCTATATCAGGCGGTAGAACAGAGCGGAGGGTGGTGCCGGGAGCGGGAGTCGAACCCGCACGGGCCTACGGCCCAAGGGATTTTAAGTCCCCATTGTCTACCGATTCCAACATCCCGGCATATTCTGCGCTCTATACTCCGGACTCTCGCTTCGCGACGAAGGCCCAAGGAGCTCCGTCGAACTCGCCCCGTCAGGCATCACTGAATATTATACCAGCAGTCCAAGGCCAACAACAGGCTGGAAGGGTGAAGGCGCCTCACTCACGGTGAAGAACCCTTCCTCCGTCAAGGGAAGTGGGCGGTAAACTTCACAATATAGGCAACTCGTAGGGTCATGCTGCGGAATGCCGGGTGCGGCAAATTGGCGGGAACCATCTCGCTGTTCAGGCAGTACCGTGGTCTCATGACCGGCCCGATATAGTATGCTCGCAAACGCGGGAGCCGCCCGTTTGGAGGTAAGCAGGTCGGCCCGGCGCTCTTGAATTCGTTAACCTCTCGGCGAACCCCGTCCTCCCCGCTTAGAGTCTGTGCTCTTCCTCAGGTCAGCGAGTCTCTCGTCGCTCTCTTTCAGGAAGCGTGCGAGTCTATCCTCGAAGTTCGCTCTGCTTCTCCGGAAGTCACTGGCGCTTCGTGGACGGTAAGTGGGGCTGGCCTGCTTGATAGATAGTCCGATCTTGCCCGAAGGGTCAACCGACAGTACTTTGACTTTTACTGTGTCGTTCTTCTTGACGTAGTCGTTGATGTCTTTTACGTATGCGTCTGCGATCTCTGAGATGTGAACCAAGCCGGTCTTTCCGTCCGGCAGGCTCACGAATGCGCCAAAATTCGTAATTCCCGTTACCACGCCCTCAACGATCGCTCCGACCTCGAGCGCCATACCTCCGACATTCCTCCTGCATTTTGTTAATTACCAGGCAAAGCTCATTATAGGTTATGCCGTTTTTTAGTGTCAAGAAACGGAATCTAGACACGATGGCCTCGAGAACGCATATCTCAAGGCTTCTCGCATAGCTATCCTTTGTGGCCGGCCTTTGGACAAAGTCCGGTCCGAAAGCGCCACAAGGGGGATAGGGCGTTGGACGAATTTGAACTGGAAAAGGAACATCGCATTGAGATCTTTCAGCGGGAGCAAATAAAGATACAGGGCGTAATCCACGTGGAGAGTTTCGATGAACGCCAAGTCGTGGTAGAGACCGATCTCGGGATGTTGACCATGGTCGGTGAGGAGTTCCATATCACCAGTCTGGATCTGGATAAAGGCCTGATGATCCTGGAAGGGGCCTTTACGGGACTGGAATACTCCGGCTTGGATAGAGCCAAGATGAGACAAAGGGACAAAGGGTTCCTGCAGCGCCTCTTCCGCTGACATGCGTGTACCCGTGGAAGTGCAGATATGGCGGTTGTCGGTCCTTTTCATCGTAGGGGCCGCGACCGATCTGTTGTTCCAGTCTTTCAGGGCCTTCCGCGCCGTGTTCCGGCCAAAGCGCCTGGGTTACCACCTGCTGGATGCCCTTGTGGCGGTTATCTTGCTGACCGGACTTGGAGCTACCGTCTTCATCATCAACTGGGGCGAACTCAGGATGTACGTCCCGCTATCGATAGCTCTGGGCGCGTTCATCACTCATGCGGCGGTGGGAGGAGTGTGCTACAGGAAGGCCTTCCGGGCCTTCACCGGCACGAAAAAGGGTCTCGCTTGGGGTCACCGTCACATAGTCGCGCCCACGAGAGCGGCTGTGGGACGCACCGTACGGCACGTTAGGGAAACGATCTTTCGTCCTGACGCTCCGGACGCTCCCGACCCTACTGATCCTACTGACCCACCGGAGCCACCCGAGCCGCCCATCTCTCCCGGTCCATCTGGTCCGCCCGCCGGCCCTCCGGGGTAGGGCCTGGCTCTCTGCCCGGGCCGGTCGAGGCTTGGGGATGAGGTGTGGAACCCCATGTTCTCGCCTCGTTTTCCGAACTCCACCTCTAAGATCTCTCTAATCCCCTCTTAAAAGAAGGACTTTTGGGATCGATGTAGAATGGGGTTGTACTAATTCTGTCCACAGATTGTGCACAATTTGTGGATAAACCGGGGGACAACGTGTGCAAATCGAGATCCGGGGCGCCGAACGACTGAGTTTCCGGGAGCGTCAGGTGGTCGTGCTCAAGGAGACTGGTTACTCGGCTGAAGATATAGCGAAGAGACTTGGAGTGAGCCAGGCCACGGTGGCCACTTTGTATAATCGGGCCAAGAACAAAGGTTATCAGGTGGTAATCGTGATTTCAGGAGACCCGTTGAACATCTTCGGCGGCGATGAACCGGAGGAGGAATCCCTGTGAAAGACAATGCAAAGCGACCTAGGCGGCTTCTTCCGGGAATAGTGGGCGCAGTCTTGTTGCTGGCAGTCGTTATCTCCTTCTGCGTCCGGCAGGCGGAGGTCATGGCCGCTCGAAGGCGCTTGGCTGACGTGGAGAGGGAGATCGAATACTACCG
Source organism: Candidatus Fermentithermobacillaceae bacterium (assembly GCA_012841375.1). Lineage (GTDB taxonomy): Bacteria > Bacillota > Sulfobacillia > Fermentithermobacillales > Fermentithermobacillaceae > UBA3951. The sequence goes on along the minus strand of DUUV01000117.1, from coordinate 25,944 downwards.
GGCGATGAACGAAGCGTTGGTAGAGCAGGCCGAGAGACTGAAGAGCCCGGAGCATATCGAGAAAACCGCCAGAGAAAAACTGGGGCTTGTATTGCCTGGAGAAGTGCAGTACATGCTCGTCACGATAAACGAATAGGACACATGGGCACAGAAGCACCGCGCCTTAGGCGCGGTTGTCGTTTTCTCCCTCTCCAGTGCCGGAGATGGTCTCGTACATCTCGCCGGCACTCTTTTTGTCGGCCGACGCGGCAACCTTCAGCACCCTGACCGTCAGCGTCCTTGCGCCAAACGCGATCTCAATGACGTCGCCTGCTCCCACAGTAGTTGAGGGTTTGGCAGTCCGGCCATTCTTCTTGACGCGGCCTCCCAAGCAGATCTCCTGAGCCAGCGTCCTGCGCTTGATGATGCGGCTGACCTTCAAGAACTTGTCGAGGCGCATCTCTTCTCGGGCAGTTTGGACCGAAGACCGCTCAGGCACCGTGATTCCCCCTTTATCCAAGTGTAATACGGTTCCCCGGCCCTTCAAAGACCGGGGAACCGCTCCGTATCACACTCGCTGTTGGTTTCTCTACCCAAATCGCGTTCCAAAAGACCCTTACTGCACTCCGCCGGTCACCGAGTCGCGCAACCCGCGTCCGGGCCTGAAGACCGGGACTTTCGAGGCCGGAATCTGAATCGGCTCGCCCGTCCTCGGGTTCCGGCCTTCTCTAGCAGGCCGTTCCCGGGCAAGGAATGTGCCGAATCCGAGGATTGCGACGGTGTCACCCTGCGCCAGAGCGTCCTCTACGACCTCAATGAAAGTGTTGACGAATCTCTCTGTATCCTTCTTGGTCATATTGGCCTGCTCGGCCACTTTCGCGATGAGTTCCGTCTTGTTCAAAATTGACCCTCCCGATCGGTTGTTCAAGTCTCTGTGCTTCGTCTCCTCCGGTCGCAGGACTCTCTCACTTCTCTCTGCTCTTAGCTTGCTCCCACAGGCTATCCAGGTATTCCAAACCCTGTTCCTTCATTTCCAGGCCCCTACTCCGGACCTCTTCTTCTACCTGCCTGAAACGTCTTGAGAACTTCCCGACAGCCCCCAAGAGCGAGGTCTCGGCGTCAACCCCCAGTTTGCGGGCCAGGTTGACGCAGGCATACAGTAAATCGCCTAATTCAGCCTTGACCGCCTCCCGGTCGCCGCTGCTCTGCGCCTGGCTTACCTCCCTGAGTTCCTCTTCAACCTTTAGGAACACCGGTTCCGGTGAGTCCCAGTCAAACCCCACCTCGGCCGCCAGGGCCTGCTGTCTCTCTGCCTGCATGAGTGCCGGAAGGCCTTTCTGTACCTCGTCCATGAGAGAGTGGTCCTTTCGATACCTGCCGGGCTCCTTTCTCTTTATCTCCTCCCAACGCTCCCTCACCTGGTCCGGCGTCCTCAGTGTCTCATCTCCAAAAACGTGAGGATGTCGTCTCACCAGTTTCTCCGTTATCCCCTCCAGCACATCGCCGGGCAAGAAGTCTCCTCGCTCCTTGGCGATCTGGCAGTAGAGCCCGATCTCCAAGAGCAAGTCTCCCAACTCCTCTTTGAGCTTATCCACATCTTTTTCCAGAACCGCGGAGACGAGTTCGTTGGCCTCTTCCAGGACGTATCGCGTGAGACTCTCATAAGTCTGTTCCCTGTCCCAGGGACAACCGCGCTCTCCTCTTAAGGCTTCGACAACGGCCAAGAATCTGGACCACGCTCTTTCGTTCGTACCCGGTTCAACCATCGACCTTGCCTCCATCCAGTTGGTTGCTCATATGTTCACCTGCGCGGCTTGGATAACCTGCTGAGAGCGCGCCCGACGACCGGTAGAGAGGCCAAGTCCTCGGTAGTGAACACCCTGAAAACGACCGCGAGGATGAGGTAGGCGAGCGCACCGGCGGCGACGGCCCCAACCGTGGCAACCTTCAATCCGGAGAAAGGCTCCAACAGGCGGTAACTGAGCCCGGCGATGACGCCCATCCCGCCGCCTGCGGCAGACACCCTCAGCATGGACCCGGGTTCGCTGACGGGTCCCAAATGCCGCCTGATCGCCAGGAGGTTGAGGACAGCGGCCACACCGAAGTGGAGAGACGTTGCTATACCGGCTCCAACTACGCCGATGGTCGGGATACCTACCAGGACATACGTGACGGCCGCTTTCACTGCCGCCGCCCACATGAGGTTCACCAGCGGGACAGTGACTTTGCCTATCCCCTGGAGGACTCCCGAGCTTACCTGCTGGAGTGACAGAAAGAGCACTGCCGGAGCCGAAGCCATGAGAGACGGCCCTACTCCAGGGTCATTGTAGAGAAGCACGGGTATCTGTCTCGACAAGACCAAAATCCCCAACGATGCGGGGAGTCCAAGGGCATACGTCAGCGCCAAGGCCTTCTTGACCCGGCGGCCTATGGCGGCGCGGTCACGCAGAGCCAGTGCCGCGGAAACCGAAGGGACGATCGCCATCTGAAGCGCTCCTGTGAACACTGTCGGTATATTCACGAGCGGCATTGCTCCCGCAGTAAGCTGCCCAAAGAGACGGGTGGCCTCCTCTGTGGCAAACCCCGCGGCGTGGAGGCGCCCCGGTACGAGGCTCAGGTCAATGATCTCGGTTATGCCGAACACTGCCGAGGCCAAAGAGATGGGAAGCGCGATTGAGGCTATGGCGCGCGCCGTCTCCCCCCAAGTGAACTCGCCCGAATCCCCGGTCGCCACTCGGGAGCCGTCCTCAGATCTCGGTGACCGCCGATGCGGGACTCTCTGCCGGGCGCGCCGTCCTCCCGACCAGTAAGCCAGAGCGGTAAACAAGACTCCGACGCCTGCCCCTACCGCCGCTCCGAATGTCGCCCCCGCGGCTGCGTGCTCAATACCCTTCGGAATAAGGGCACCTGCCAAGAGAAGCATGGTCACAAGCCGGCCTAGAGCCTCCAAGACCTGTGACGCGGCAGGTACCGTCATCTCTTCGATCCCTTGGAACCAGCCCCGGAAGGCCGACAGGACCGAAGCCAGGAACAAAGCAGGGGATATGGCCTGGATCGACAGGGTGGCTCTGGGGTCGTGGCCCATATTGGTCGCGATCCAGGGCGCCGCCCTAAACAAAGCCACGGAACCGGCGATGCCGAGAATGCTCATGAGCACAAGCGAAACGCGGAAAGCCGCCAGAGCGCCCGACCTCTTCCCCTGGGCCCATCGTTCAGCGACAACCTTCGAGATGGCAACGTTCAGCCCCGACGAGGACACGGTGAGAAGTATGGCATAGATGGGGTACCCCATCTGGTAGAGACCGATCCCTTCGCTCCCCAAGATAGAGTAGAGCGGGATGCGGTATAGGGCCCCGATGAGTTTGACGACTAGACCGGCTGCGGTGAGGATGAAGGCGCCCTTCACAAACTTGGTATCTTGAGTTCCCATCGGCTTCTACCTCAATATGAATGAAGGTGGCAAATTGCGCCACCTTCCCTTCGTGCGCGTCAAAGTACGTGCTGCGTTCACGTGCCGCACGCTCTCATACTACACTACATGAGGCTGCGGTTCAAACTGAACCCTCTACGCAATCCACTACTCTTCCATCTGCTTGGCCAAGAACCCGGCTGCTGTCTCCGCCAGCTTCAGTTCCAGCTCGCCGACAGTTGCTCCCGGTTCTCTCGTACATATGATGACTGCGCCAATGGGGTCTCCTTCGGCAATAATGGGGGCTATCACTTCCGAGGTGAACTTGCAGCCGGCCTCATCGTCGGTTATGCATTCCTTGCAGTAACGGTCGTCGCCGGGCTTAGTGATGAGGACGGGCTTTCTGTCTTCCATGATCCTTTCCACAGCAGGCGAAATGCGCTTGTTTAGGAACTCCTTCTTGGGTGCTCCTGATACCGCTATGACCGAATCCCGGTCGGCTATCATTGCGATGTGACCCGTGGCCTCGGCCAGCGAGTCTGTATACTCCTTAGCGAAATCCCCCAGTTCACCTATGGGTGAATACTTCTTAAGGATGACCTCACCGTCACGGTCGACAAAAATCTCCAGGGGATCTCCTTCTCTGATCCTGAGGGTCCGCCGGATTTCCTTGGGGATAACGACCCTTCCCAGGTCGTCGATACGCCTGACTATGCCAGTTGCCTTCACGTGTCTACCACCCCCTCGCAGGTCACGCCTGTCGCTTTCTAGTATATAGGCGTTTTGGGATGGTTATTCACCGCGGGAAAGGTGTAGAGCCAGTGTAAGACCTTGTTCTAAGGGAGTCGCTCCGGACTGCGAAAGGGGCACAGACAGGGCTTGAGCCCTCCTGTCGAACTCGGCGCCGGGGAACCTCCTGTGCAGCACGGCCACCTTGTCTACCGGAAACAAATGCGGGACTTCCACCTTGAAAATGATCTTCTTGCGCCCGAGGACCACGTCCTCTTTGGCTACGGTGACTTGAGTAACGCCGATCGATCCTGAAAAGAGCCTCAACCTTGCGACGTCCAGCAGGTTCCTTACCTGAGAAGGCAGCTGCCCGTAGCGGTCGACCAGTTCCTCCTCGAGATCGCCGAGGATCTTCTCGTTCTCCGCGCCGGCTATCCTCTTGTAGAACGCGAACCGTTCTTTAGTGTTGTTGATGTAAGACTCGGGGATAAAAGCGTCTACGGGTACCTCGACCGCGGTCAATATGCGTTCAACCCTCTCGACCTTCTGGCCCCTAAGGCTCCGCACCGCTTTGTCGAGCAGGTTGACGTACATCTCGTATCCTACTTGCACCATGAACCCGTGCTGCTCGGCGCCTAACAGGTTGCCGGCCCCCCTTATCTCCATATCTCTCATGGCCAGTTTGAAACCCGAACCCATCGTAGTGAAGTCTCGAAGGGCGTTCAGCCGTTGCTCCGCGATGTAGGTCATCGAACGGTCGTGCCTGTAGGTGAAATAGGCATAGGCAATGCGGTTGGAGCGCCCCACACGACCTCTCAACTGGTAGAGTTGGGCCAAACCAAGCTTATCGGCCTCCTCGACGATGAGCGTGTTCACGTTTGGGAGGTCCAGGCCCGACTCAATGATGGTAGTGGAAATGAGGATGTCGTACCGTCCCTGGAGAAAGTCCTGCATCGTGCGGGAAAGCTCGTGCTCATTCATGCGCCCGTGCGCAACCGCTATGCGTGCCTCAGGAACCATGGCCTGAACTCTCTGGAGCACGCGCCCAATGGAGCGTATACGGTTGTAGACGTAGAACACCTGGCCCCCCCGGCGCATCTCCCGCCGGATCGCCTGGGACAAGAGGGAAGGATTCATCGGGACAACGTATGTCTCAACCGGGAACCTGCCCTCGGGCGGGGTCTCGATAACGCTGATGTCGCGAATCCCCGAGAGGGCCATGTTCAGAGTCCGGGGGATGGGGGTGGCCGTGAGAGTGAGGACATCGCAGTTCTCAGAGAGCTCTTTGAGTCGCTCCTTCTGAGCAACCCCGAACCTGTGCTCTTCATCCACAATCAGAAGGCCCAGGTTCTTGAACGAGACGTCCTTGCTGAGAAGTCTGTGGGTTCCAATGACTATGTCGGCCGAGCCGCTCTGGATGTCGGCGACTATCTTTCTGGTTTCCCCGGGAGTTCTGAACCTTGACAAGCAGTGGATCGTCACCGGGTGTTCGGCGAATCTCCTGACGAAAGTAGCGTAATGCTGCTCCGCCAAGATGGTCGTGGGGACCAGTACTCCGACCTGCTTCCCATCCATCACCGCTTTGAAGGCGCACCTCATGGCCACTTCGGTCTTGCCGAAACCTACGTCCCCGCAGAGGAGGCGGTCCATGGGCACGGCAGCTTCCATATCCCGTTTGATCTCCTCCGTTGCTCTTGCCTGATCCTCAGTGTCTTCATACTCAAAGGCATCCTCAAACTCTCTTTGCCACGGGGTATCGGGCCCAAACGCATACCCTGTCCTGGACTTTCGCTTTGCCTCAAGGGTCAGAAGCCTCCTGGCCATGTCCTCGACGGAAGCCTTGACTCTGGCCTTGATCCGCGCCCACTCACCCGTACCTAGTTTCTGGAGCTGCGGCGGCTTGCCTTCGGGGCCGCTGTATCTCTCGATCAGGTCAACCTGATCAACCGGCACGTACAGCGCGTCGCTCCCGGCATACCGGAGGTACAAGTAGTCCCGTGTGACGTTGTTGACCGTCATCGTCTTCATGCCCATGAACTGCCCGATACCGTGAGAAGCGTGCACAACGTAATCGCCTGCCGAGAGCTCCCGCCAGTCCAGTCCCGCCTTCTTGGCCCTGGCCCGGCGCTGCCGGACGTGAGTCCTGCCGTACACCTCCGTCTCGGTGAAGACGCAAAGGTCCGTCGCCTCAACGTTAAAGCCGCTTTCTCCGCTGCCCAGAGCAATTGTCACTAACCCCGGCTTGGGCTCCGAATCAACCGAATCCAGGGACCGGTTCCACACTTCCTGGCGGTCCAGAAACCGCTTCAGCATGGCCATCCGGTCTCTGTTGCCTGCCAGGATGACCACTCTCTTGTCTCGCGCCAAGAGTTCCCTGACCTCTCCCAGGAAATCGGCCCAGCGTCCCGCAAATCCAATCTGGGACGAAGTGTCCGATTCGATTATGGCCCGGTACAAGACTCCTTCCGTCGCGCGCAGGAGCGGCGAAAACATGACGTGGCCCTTCTCGAGGAGGTTGTGCACGAGGGGAGACGGCAGGTAAACCGATGCTTCCTTGGCTCCCATGGTGCCCGCTATCATCCGGGCAGAAGCGATCTCTGCGCCGATCTTCTCGAACTCAGTCACGACGTCCCGGCATTTGTCTATACGGTCTACCATGACGAGGCCGCAGGCCCCCAGATAATCCAGAACGGTGAAGCCCATGCGTGAGCCCTCGTCAGAGTCTCCTGACGCTTGGTCCTGCTTGTCGGGAGAATCAGTGGCCGGAGTGACCACGACTTCCGTCACCGAATCCAAGGAGACCTGGCTTTCGACGTCAAAAGTTCGGATGGACTCTATCTCGTCGAAGGCGAACTCGAGACGGTAGGGCGTCTCGGCAGGTGGCGGAAAGATGTCTAAAATGCCGCCCCTAAGCGCCAATTGCCCCTTCCCTTCAACAGAGAAAACCCGCTCATAGCCTGCCTCCACCAGGTCCCTGACAACGTCCAGCGGGTTTACCGAGTCGCCCTTGGCATACCTGCGACACCCCTGCCGGAACCGCCCGGGACTCATCACGCCTCGCACCATCGCCGTCGCCGGCATAACAACTACCGGAGGCTCTCCCGGGAGGCCGCAAAGCCGCGTCAAGCAGTGGATGCGCATCCATAGGGATTCCTTGTTCGTCTCGGTCTCGAAGGGCATGACCTCTCGGGCAGGGAATAGGAGGACCCTCTCGGCACCCAAGAGGTCCCCGAGGTCTCGCTTAGCCGTGACGGCTTCCTCAGGGCTGGGAAACACGAAGAGGGCCGGCTTGGAGACCTTGTGGAACAGTGCGGCGGCCACTGCCAGACGAGCGTAACCTTGGGCGCCGATCACCTGGGCCGGAGTTGTCCCGTCCTGGACTGCCCTCACAAGTCTGGATGTGCCGTCGCTTCGCGCGATCAGGTCCAGCAGCCCGGGATGAGCCATCAACGCCCACCGCTTTCGCCGGTCACGTCCAGACCGTTGTAAAAGGACATCGCCCACTCTATCCCTTTGGATACGACGTCCAGCGCGGCGGCGGCCGCCAATCTCACGACTTCCCTCAGGACCTCTTGGTCTCCGGTGGAGAATCCGGCCAGCACATGGTCGGAAGGCTCCACACCCTCGGGCGGTCTCCCTATGCCCACTTTGAGCCTTGGAAACTCGCAGAGCCCCGTCTCTCCAATGATGGATTCGATGCCCCTGTGACCACCCGAGCTTCCTTTCCTTCGGAGCCTCACCTTCCCCAGGGGAAGGTCCATATCGTCGTGTATCACAAGCACGTCCTCGGCCTGAACAGCGTGTTGAGCCATGACGTCCTTGACGGCAAGGCCGCTCAAGTTCATGTATGTCAGGGGACGTACCAGGAGAACGTCTACGCTCTCGTCAAGAGACAAAGTAACCAGGGCCGTCTCAGAGAACCCTGTGTCGGCCCAGCGAATACGAAACCGCCCGGCAATCTCGTCGAGTACCATGTACCCCACGTTATGCCGGGTGTTTCTGTATTTCTTGCCGGGATTGCCCAGCCCAACAATGCATTTCATTCTCTGGGTTCACCGGTTCCTTTTCTCGGGGTTCTTTAGACCGAACCTTGCGGCTCCTCCGCCGGCCCGGCCTCCTCAGAAGACTCTTCCTCTTCCGTTGTCTCCGTGATCACCCTCGGCGCGACCGCAACCACGACCACTTCGGCGGGATCGGTAACCAACTTAACATCTTCCGGTAGCGCGATTTCACCTGCGGTCACCGACTCACCGTACTGCAGGTTGGAGACATCCACCGAGACACTGGCAGGGATATCGCCCGGCAAGGACTCGACCGTGATCTGCCTGAGCTGGCGCTGCAGAATGAGTCCCCGCTTCTCCATTGCTTCCTCGCCCAAGACCGCGATGGTTACCTCAGCCTTAACTTTCTGGGTCATAGATATGTTGTGCAGGTCGATATGGATCGGATTTCCCGTGAGCGGTTCATACACCACTTCCTGAATCATGACGTTGCCCTCGAATCCGGAATCCTCGACCGACACACGGTGGACATGAGAACCGGCTCCTCCCGTGAGTCTCCTCAAGGCCTTGGAATCGAGCGCAACCGGTATGGGCTCAATCGCTCTGCCGTAGATGATCCCGGGGACAAGCCCCTCCCGGCGACACCTTCGCGCGGCAGTACGTCCAACTTCTCTCGGCTTGAGTACGATGGAGGCTTCAGCCATAATACTTCACCCTTTCGACACTCACTTGAACATCTCTGAGACAGAGCGTCCTTCGTGAATCCTGATGATAGCGTCTCCCAGAAGCGGTGCCACAGATAATACTTTTACCAGAGGAGCTATCTCCGGTTCAATGGGAATCGTGTTGGTGACAATCAGTTCTGAGAAACCGCACTTCTCGATGTTCATTTTCGCCTTTCCGGAAAACACCGCGTGGGTGGCGCAGGCGAGGACGGACTTGGCACCCATGTTGCGGAGAGCCATTGTGGCCTGCAGGAGGCTTCCACCGGTGTCTATCATGTCGTCAAGCAGTATGGCATGACGGTCCGCCACCTTGCCGACTATATTCATGACCTCGGCCACGTTGGGCTGGGGCCGCCGCTTGTCTATGAACGCGACGGGCAGCTTGAGCCTTTCAGCCATATCTCTGGCTCTGGGGATGCTCCCGGCGTCCGGCGATACCACAACGTAATCGGTCAGGTCTTTTTCCTTCAGGTAATCAGAGAGAAGGCCGATGGCGGTCAGGTGATCCACCGGGATGTCAAAGAAGCCCTGTATCTGACCTGAGTGAAGGTCAATGGCCAGCACCCGGTTGGCACCGGCATTGGTGAGGAGGTTGGCGACCAGCTTGGCGGTAATCGGCTCCCGGCCCCGCGTCTTGCGGTCTTGCCTGGCATACCCGTAGTAAGGTATCACGGCGGTGATGCGGTCTGCCGACGCCCTCTTCAGGGCGTCAATGAGTATGAGGAGCTCCATGATGCTGTCGTTCACCGGGGTGCAGGTGGACTGCACGACAAAAGCGTCGGAGCCCCGGACGTTCTCGTTGATGATTACCTTAATCTCACCGTCCGAGAACGTGCTGACTTCTGTGTCCGCCAGGGGGACCCCAATGTGCTTGCAGATCTCTTCGCCCAGTGCTCTGTTTGTGGTTCCGGAAAACACCTGTAGCCTCTTGTCTCCGTAAGGCGACAACTGCTTCTACCTCCCCTGTTCTTTTCTTCGCGTGACCCAGCCCTCTTTGACGACCTGTCTCTCGCGGGCAATGGCCAGCGAAAGAGGCGGGACATCGTCAGTAACGGTTGAACCGGCCGCCACGTAAGCGCCTTTGCCTATGGTGACCGGAGCGATGAGGTTGGCGTTGCACCCTATGAATGAACCGTCTTCGATGATTGTCCTGTGCTTCTTGGTCCCGTCGTAATTGACGGTAACCGTGCCTGCGCCTATGTTTACTCCCGGCCCAATGGTAGTATCTCCCAGGTAGCAGTGGTGATGCGCCTTGGTTCCCCTGCCGACTATCGTGTTCTTGACTTCGGCGAAGTTGCCGACCAAGGCTCCTTCCTCCAAAGTAGCGTTGGGGCGGATGTGTGAATAAGGCCCGATCTGGACGTCCTTGCCCACGAAAGACTGTTCTACAACCGAACGCCATACCCTGGAGCCATCTCCAACGGTGGAGTCCAGTACCTCTGTCCCGGGACCTATCACGCACCCTGACCCTATCTCGGTGGCCCCTCTGAGATAGGTCTGGGGCTCAATCACGGTGTCGGGACCTACCTTCACGCCAAAATCGATGTAGGTGGACGAGGGATCCCTTACGGTTACCCCCTCCAAACACATCTTGCGGAGGATTTCCTTTCGCATGACCCCTTCGGCCAGAGCCAAAGCGTAGCGGTCGTTAATCCCCTGTACGGCCAGAGCGTCTGGCGCCATGAAGGCCGACACTTTCATGCCCTTGCCTCTGGCGATATGGACTATGTCGGTCAGGTAGTACTCGCCCTTGGCGTTGTCGTTCTTGACCTCACTGAGCAGCTCATACATCAACTCATGGTCTGCCAGGTACATCCCTGCGTTGGCTTCGCGGATGCCTGCTTCAGACGGGGTAAGGTCCTTTGCCTCGACGATCCGTTCTACTCCGCCTTCAGGATCCCTGACTACCCTTCCGTAAGCGCCCATATCTTCCGGGCTGAACGATATAAGCGATAACGCGGCGTTCTTCTCCTTGTGGTCTTTGCGAAATGCCGACAGAAGGTCTGAGGTGATTAGCGGAGTATCTCCGTAGAGGACGAGCACGTCACCCCTCAGGTCGCCCAGGGCCTCCTTGGCGCAGAGCACTGCGTGTCCGGTACCCCTTTGCTCCCTCTGCCAGGCAAACTCAAGTGCGGCGGGCCTCCCGCCCGGGGGGTTGTCCGGAATCCAGGCGCGGTTAATCGAACCTATGACATCCTCGCCCTTGTGCCCCACAACGACGACGATCCTCTGAGGTCCCAATGCTGCCGCCGCGTCCAGCACGTAACCGAGCATCGGACGGCCGCACATGGGAAACAGCACTTTAGCGGCTTCTGACTTCATCCGGGTTCCTTGGCCGGCCGCCAGTATGATTACTGAGAGGCTATCCTTACATGGCATCTCAATCGCTCCCCGGGCATTATATCACTTTGCGAGTTCACGGCGGCAAAGTTCCAAGTCCGACGGCTTGTCAACGTCGACCCCAATCTCCGGACTTGCGTTTAGTATGGCTCTGGGCTTGAGGTCCAGAAGTCCGGCGACTTTCCGCTCCAGATCGGCCACCGACGCCAGCTTGAGAACGAACTTGAGGAGGAGCCCGGGCCCCAGAACAGCGACCATCTTGGCAGGTGATTTGCGATAGCCGATCATCTTCTCGGCCATTGGCCATGCTCTCTCTACGGCCGACTTCCTCACCAAAAACACGTTGCCCCCGGTATAGGTGCCCTCCCGCAGCGTCACATATGTCCGCTTGACGCCGGAGAACGCCCTGTCGCAATCATCTTTAGAGGACACGGGGTAGCAGAAATCGGCCCCCGATTCCAGGCAACGGTCGATAAGGTCTCCCACGATCTCCGCCGTGACCAGGGGAATATCGGAGGCGCATACGAGAACACACTCGCTCCTCGCGGCCGACAAACCTTTTCTCACGTTCTCCAACAACCCGCCGCCCGGCTCAACCACCCGGACCTTTGAACACGCATAGCGGCCCACGGCTTCTTCCGGCCCTATGAGGTAGATGGTACCTATCTTTGGTACCGCCTTCAAAGCGTCCAGGATGTACGTCACCATCGGCCTGCCGGCTATCTCAATATTGGCCTCCCACTTCTCGGGGCTCGCTTCCCGAAGCTTCCCTGTGTTCTCCCGGCCTGCCAACACCACTGCGTCAACAGCCATTTCGGTCCACTCCCGTCCTCGCCACGATTATCTCTCTCACTCTTATCTCCGAAACCGACCGTATCATCCTGTCCAGTATTGACGCCAGGTCTAGCGCCTCGCGCTCTGAACCGGCTATCCCAAAGACGGCCGACCCGCTGCCCGTCATGGCCGCACCCAGCGCCCCGCACTCATAGAACATCCTCTTGAGACGGCCGATCTCAGGACAGAAGCTCACTGCGGCTTCTTCCAGATCGTTGAACAGCCTCCGGCCGATCTCCTCGACATCGCCCGCAGCGAGCGCCGCGTCAAGACCTTCAGTCCTGTCTCCGAAGGAAGAATCCTCGGTCGCTTCCAGCCCTTTGGATGACCTAAGGTCATCCAGACGAGCGTAGGCCTTCCCGGTGTCGACGGGTACCTCTGGGAAGGCGAGCACAAGCCACATGTCCGGGACATCCACGGGAGTAACCTTCTCTCCAATTCCTTCGCATTGCGCCCCTTTCCACAGAGGCGGCACGGCGTTGCATCCAACGAAGAACGGCACATCGGCGCCGATTGAAGTGGCTAAAGAGACGAGGTCATCGATATCAAGGGCCCTTTCCGGGGGAAGTAGTCCGTTTAGAGCCAAGAGCACAGCCGCGGCGTCTGAGCTTCCCCCTCCCATGCCTGAACCCCAAGGTATCCGCTTGTCCACCGTTATATGCACATCCGACCGGACTCCGGTCTTTGTGAGAAAAGCGGCGGCCGCTATGTAGGCAAGGTTCTTGTGCTCAGGCAGTTCGGGAAGGGCCGGACAAGACAGGTGGATCCGGCTCGTGCCATCCGTTGACGACGAAGAGGAGCCCGGCCGTGGCTCCTGCCCAGAATCCCACGGCCCGGCTCCAACTGTAACGTAGTCACACAACCTGACGGGCACCATCACGGTGTATACGTCATGATAGCCGTCGGCCCTTGGCTTCCCGACAGCCAACGCCAGATTGACCTTGGCATATGCCCTGTACTTAACGGTTCTGTTCTCCTTGCTCACGCGCATGATTTCGTCACTCGCGGGCACATTCCCTCCGCGAGTGAAGGTGTCTCTAGAATCTCACCTGGAGCAGATTCAACACGTTCTGGATACGGGCAAATATGGAGACCGTGTCGGACCCGGCTGAGAGGAGGCCTACTACCTGCCCTTTCTGGTTCAGCACAACTGACCCGCTGTCGCCGGGTTCGGCCATGTGCGAAGTAACGACCTGATCCGAAAACACCGCGTCTCCTGTATCGCCCATGCTGATCTTGATCGTGGCCTGCACAACCTTTACTTCGCCGCTGTTCGTCCCGGTAGTTCGCCCGCTCTTAGAGACTCTCTCCCCCACCGTGACCTCTGCTGCTCCTTTGGGGACTCCTAGATCGATTATGTCCGGGATGATTATGTCGGCTGATACGGGTTTGGCGACCGCAGCATCGACGAGGTTTTCAGATCCGTACTTCTTGAAAATCCTGAGCGAGTAGTTCTTCCTGAACCGCCTGACGACCGTGTTCAGAAGCCTCTCCACGGCCGAAGCGACGCGGCAATCTGAGGTTCCGACGGCCATCGTTATCGGGACGAAGCGGTACAGGTGCCCGATGACATCTTTGGGGTCACGCCCCGCGTCGTGGCGCCCGGGCTGCAAGATGGGGTCGCCGATCTTGGCTCTCCCGTCCCTGCCGTTGGTGGAGTTGGCCAAGACATGGTTGTTGGACAGTATGAGAGGTTCGCCTGTCTTGACGTCATATACCATGGCCCCAAAGGTACCTGCGGTGATCTTGTAGTGGCCTACGCTGCTGCCCGGCCTCACAGGTCTCAGTCTCTCGGTTCTGGCCAGAGCTCTGACGTCTCCCACTTCGATAACGTCGGTATCGGCATCGGCTATGCTCCTGGGAACGATCTGCGAAGACCCCAGTTCCCTCTTGGGGAGTTTCTTTGTCACAAGGACCGTGACTGTCGGCTTTCCGGTGCACTGCCCACACACGTGCTTCTGGCCTTTCCCCACTCCAACTACATTGGGCAACCCGAGGATCTTCGGTGTTGACACTCGGAGAGCCTGCAGTACAGCGTCCATAGCCCTCCCTCCATTCTCCTGCGTAAGGCATGTGTAAACACCTTATGTCGCATGGATTCAGGAGGTTACGATGGACAATCACCAAGTGGGATAGGGGAGGCCTAAGTGGGTCGGAAGACCGCCGCGTATAGACAGGCAAGGCGCCATCCGGAATGGACGGCCGCCGAGTCGAGATGGGAAGACGCTGACCGGTGCCAGAAATGAAAAAAGGGACCCCGGCATCCGGGATCCCTTCTGGGTCCTCAGTCTAGCCGCCGGTCTGCCTACTACTTAGTTGTCACCGGCAGCGAACTCAAGTTCAACCGAGTCGGTCAGGACATCGATGTAACTCCACGATGCACAACGTGATTCCTCGTCTTCGAACCTTATCACGAAGATGGAAGGATAAGTCTTCTCCAAGACTCCTTCTCGTTCGAATACCCTCCTGCGGCCCTCGCTTGCCCTAACCTTTACCCTTTTACCGAGATGGCTATCCAGCTCTTCCCGGATAGCCTCAATCCGATTCCTCTGAGCCACCGGCTATCCCTCCGTCCAACTCCTATTTGGAGTGCTTGTCGGCCACCTGAGAAGCCCCGTACGCATCCGGCTTGATCTTCGCGGCAAACCCGCTGCCTACGATCTCCTGGACCAGATCACGGATCATGGTTTTCGTTTCACCGTTTCTACCCACATCCAAGTGGATCTCAATGTTCAGATCCGAGTGCCCGTTCCGGGAAATCTCCTCCGCAAGCCGTGACGCCAAATCGAGGCTAAGGTGGGCCTCGTAGAAGATCCGCTGCCTCAAACTGGGCATTTTCTTTACATGGCTTCTGGTGAAGAAGTACCTTCCGCCCTTACCCAACCTGTGGATCACCACAGCCGTCACAAAACATATATCGTCTCGGGCTTGAGAGTCACTTCCGACTATGAGCTTATACGTAGCATGAGGGTCTTCGGTCATGTACCCGCAAATGTCCTCAAACATCGTGTCGAAAGACATGGGTCCTTTGGTCGGACTCACGAAGTACATCCTCTTCCCCTCCTTCCCCGCCATGAATCAATCTTACCACTTATCCAGTCTTGCGGCAAATTGACTGACAATTATAGCCCCAGCAAGAGGGCTTATTTTTGGTGGAACGTGTCGGGGGAAACGCCGAAGGCTGAGGCTCAGGACAATGAGTTCCGGTTGGAGAGATGTCTGAGGGGCCATAAGGCTTCGACAACGGCCACGAAGCCCTCAACTCCCAGGTCTTGAGGACGCGCGGCAGGATCTACGCCGGCGTTCTTCAGCGCCGCTATCACGGCCTCTTTGTCCGGTATGACTTCTGTCAGACCGTTGGCAAGGGTCTTCCGCCTCTTGGAGAAAGCCGAGCGTGATACCGCGTCCAAGAAGCCCTCCCGCTCTTCGGAAAGGGGAAAGTAGTCGCTCATGTCGAGCGACACTACGCATGAGCCGACGTCCGGCTTTGGGACGAAACAACCGGCGGGAAGACGCTTCTCCAAGGTAATCTCCGCTCGGTACTGGCACCACAGAGAGAGCCTCCCGAAATCCCCGGTCCCGGCTCGTCCGGCCATGCGCTCGCCAACCTCTTCTTGGACCACGAAAGCCAGCCTGCGCCAAGGAGTCCGCGGGATCAGAGCCCGGTAGAGCAGGTCGGAAGTGAGGTAGTAGGGGAGGTTCCCGACAAGGGCCAGTTCACTTTCGGGATGGTCCTGCCGCAATCCGTCTCCCGTGAGATCTGCCTCGAGGGCGTCTCCCCAGATCCAGGTGAGGTTTGGCAGAGAACCGGTCATTCGCGCGGCGGCTCCGGACAGGTCGCGGTCCTTCTCAACAGCATAGACCCACTCTGCCCTACCGCACAGCTCCCTTGTGAGCGTCCCTATACCGGAGCCCAGTTCCAAAGCGACCCATGCGAAGCCGTCCGGAAGCATCAGGGTGGCCACTGTCCGTAATAGACCGGGGTCGATCATGAAGTGTTGGCCCAGCCTCTTCTTGGGGCTTACCTCGAATTCCCGCAGTATCTGACCGTAGCCTTGTCGGGAGGTCATCACTCGATCACGTATACTTTGACCTGCTTCCTGCCCCACCTGAGAGCTTCTTCGTGGGAGGAAAAACAAACGTCCACACGGTTCCCCTTTATGGCGCTCCCGGTGTCGGCGGCAACAGCGAATCCGTAACCGTCCACATATACCCTGGATCCCAGGGGTATAACTCTCGGGTCTACGGCGATAGCCCCTCGCTCGGCCGGAAGTCCGCTGCTCGTGACGCCCTTGGCATAGGGGCCGCAGCACTTGGTGCAGGGGCAATAAGCGGTCGCGACTGCCTCGACGGCCCGCTCGAAGCGTATATTGTCGGCCCCACGGGTCACTTCCTGAAGGGTGCCGACCAAGAGTACTTGGGGAGATGGCTCCCTAACCTGTTCTCTGGAGACTTGCTGACGGGACACTTCGACTCCGTCCTCGTAACGGACATTGAAAGTAACCTGCGCAAGGCCTTCGGTGCCGTGCTTGTAAACCCTGACCAGACCGGCTTCGAGAGAGGTGTCGTTCCGGCGTTCAATGGTGTACGGAACGGTCTCTTCTTCAACTACCTGAGAATAGGTGACGCGCACAACCCTAACACGGCCGTCTGCAGGCACAGGCTCTGCCAGAGCGGGGATAACCGTGTCATCGGCGCCAACCTGAATGCTCGCCTGCGACAGGAGTTCATCCACGGTATGCTTGGCGGTCACAATCGAATGCACCTTCCCGCCATCATAGATGAAAGCGAGGGATGCCCTTACGACCTTGATGTCGAGTCCTTGAGTGAGAGGAGCCTCCGGACCGGGCAGACAGTAATCGTGTGGTCCGAGGACCACATTGGCTTCTCTCAGCGCGTCGCCTACAGTACGGGAAGACGTCTCGAGCCGGACAACTCTGTCCCATGCGGTGACCGTAACGGTGTGACTCCCGGTGCGGGCTATGAGGGCGCAAGAGGCGGCCAACAGCGAGAAGAGAAGAAGAGCGATGAAGGCCAAGCGCCAGGAGTTCTCGCGACTTCGTGACTTGACAGTTTTGGCCCAGCGCTGCATATCATCCCTCCTTTGACAATGTTCGGCGTCCGTAGCCGGACTCCTGCCTCGGTCGCTTCCAAGAACTTACAGCCCCATCTGTTACCCTATTCTACGCAAAGACAAGGGTGTTATGCGCCAGGTCGAGCCATCAAGCCTCAGAGCCCGAATGCCATTAGGGCGTTGTCCCGGGCTATCCTCCCCACGGCCCCCTCTTCCTTTCCGAGAGCCGCGGCCACAACGGCCAGCGTCTCCCTCATGTACGCAGGCTCGTTTCTGCGGCCACGCCGGCTCTGGGGAGAAAGATAAGGGGCGTCGGTCTCAAGAAGCATACGGTCCAAGGGAATGTACTTCAATAGGTCTCGAAGCTCACTGTTCTTCGGGTATGTGACGGTGCCGCCAACGCCCAAGTAGCCCCCTAGGTCAAGACACTTGCGGGCATAGAGACGATCTCCCCCGAAGCAGTGGAATATAACCGGGCGGCCAATCCGGTGATTGCGCAATATGTCGATGGTATCGTCCTCGGCGTCCCTTTGGTGGATTATGACGGGTAAGTTGTTGTCTTTGGCGAGTTCAAGCCCCATCTCGAAGCACTCCGCCTGCAGAGGTCTGGGAGAAAGATCTCGGAAGTAGTCCAGGCCGATCTCTCCTATGGCCACTACCGGGGGTTCAGGAGCCTTTACGGGGCATTGTCTTGAGATCAGGCCTGCGATATCGCGCCATGCCTCCCGCAAGTTGTCCCGATAGTCCAGCGCGTTATGGGGGTGAATACCTATTGCCGCCGCAAGGGCGCCTGATGCTGCAAGGGCGATCGACCGTATGGACGATTCAACATCAAACCCGACTTCTATGAAGCCTGTGCCTGCGCCGCGAGCCCGCTCGATTACGGCTTGTCTGTCGCCGTCAAACTCAGGACCCGAGACGTGAGCATGCGTGTCTATCAGGTCAGGATACAGGGCTTCCATTCTTCACTTTCCTGTCAACGGTGAGGACCGCGAGCGTCTCGTCGTCCTTGGAGGCCAAGAGCATCCCTTTCGACTCGACTCCCCGTATCACCGCAGGCTTCAGGTTGTACGCTATGACGATCTGCTTGCCCACGAGCTCCTGCGGGTCATAGTGCTGGGCAATCCCGGCGACTATCTGCCTTTCTTCATCCCCCAGGCTCACCTTTAGTCTCAAGAGCTTGTCGGCCCCCTGCACCTTCTCCGCCGAGAGCACCTGAGCGACTCTGAGCTCCACCTGACGGAATTGGTCTATAGTGATTACATTGGCCTCGTCCTTCTGAGATGCGCCAACCTGCATGTCTGCCCCCTGGGACAGCTTATCTTGTGCCACCGCCACGGCCTCCTTTGTTCCTGTTTGTCCGCCTGCTCTTTCCGCCAAACCTCTTTCCTTCCCTCGGCCGGCCTGAGACCCGACGGCTTCCGTCCCGGCCTCTCCGGCGGCTTTCCTCTTGGCGCTTACCTCTGCGCTTTCAGCATCTGAACCATCCGTGGCATCCTCAAACTCGATGCGCGGAAACAGGGGCTTGCCCCGCCTGGTTACCTGTCCCGGACGCACGATTCCCCAATCGCCGGCGCTGTCCCAGGAGTAATTGTCCATAGACTCGGGCATACCGAGAGCGCTCCAGATGAGTGAAGGCGTGTTCACAAGGAACGGCCGGAGGACAGACGCGGTGATCCGCAACCCTTCGCACAGGTAGTAGAGCGCGGTGCCTAGCCTCGAAGCATCGTTCTTGGCCAGGTCCCACGGACTGACTTCATCAATGTACTTGTTGGCCTTCCCCACGACATCCATGACACGTTCCAGTGCCGAGGAGAGGCGGAGCCGGTCCATTTCCTCCTCAACCGCTTGCTTCAGGGCGAGGCACCTGTCCTTGAACTCCTTGTCCACCGGTTCCTCCCTGCCCGGCTCGGGAACCCTGGATTCGGTGAATCTCCTCACCATGGTGAGGGTCCGGTACACAAGGTTCCCCAGATCGTTAGCCAAATCCGAGTTTATCCTGGCGACCAGGGCTTCTTCGGTATAGTCCCCGTCGGCTCCAAAGGGTACCTCCCGCAAGACGAAGTACCTCACGGCATCGAGAGAATACTTGCGCGAGAGCTCGATGGGATCCACGACATTCCCCATGGTCTTCGACATTTTCTTACCACCCAAATTGAGCCAACCGTGGGCGAACACCTGCTTCGGAAGCGGAAGGTCGAGGGCCATGAGCAGTATCGGCCAGATTACGGCGTGGAACCTGAGGATCTCCTTGCCGATAAGGTGAACGTCTGCCGGCCACCACTTCTCGAACCTCTCCATGTCGAACGGATATCCCATGGCCGAGATGTAGTTGGTGAGAGCGTCAATCCAAACATAGACAACGCTGCCCGGGTCAAAGGGTACGGGGATCCCCCACCTGAATGTGGTCCTGGAGATGCACAGATCCTCCAACCCCATCTTCACGAACTGGACGACTTCGTTTCTCCTTGACACCGGCTGGATGAAGTCAGGGTTCTCCTCGATATGCCGGAGGAGCCTGTCTGCGTACTTTGACAGGCGGAAGAAATAGCTCTCCTCCTTGACCCTTTCCAGCGGCTTCCCGTGATCCGGGCACACCATCTCCGGGAACGAGCGGGCTTGGGTCTCTGTATAGAAGGATTCGCAGCCCACGCAATACCAGCTCTCGTAGTTCCGCTTGTATATATCTCCGTTGTCGTAGAGTTGCTTGAAGACCCACTGGACGGTTCTCTTGTGCTCATCGTCGGTGGTCCGGATGAACCCATCGTATCTCACATCCAAGACCCGCCAGAGGTCTTTGATCTTGGCGACTATTCCATCGACAAATTCTTTAGGCTCAAGTCCTACCGACTCGGCCTTGCGCTGGATCTTCAGGCCGTGCTCGTCGGTGCCTGTCAAAAAGAACACTTCATACCCTCTAAGCCGCTTGTACCTGGAGATCGCGTCGGCGGCCAGGGTCGTGTAAGAATGTCCTATATGTAGGTCGCCTGATGCGTAGTATATGGGTGTTGTTATATAATAGGTCTTGCGCAAGAGCAGCGCCTCCCTGACACGAATGCTTTTGGACATTCTAACACTCCGATCCTTAATATGAAAGTTTGCCCTTCCCATCCAAAAACATAGAAGTTTCCCTGAAATCTCTTGACGGTTTCTGGCACTTTTGGTATCTGTTCTATGATACCTGTTGTCGAAAGGTGGAGAAATCGGCGGGAGGTGATTTCCTGGCATGATGAAATCAACGGGGGTCGTCAGAAAGGTTGATGAACTGGGCAGAGTCGTTATTCCAATCGAGCTCCGTAGGACGCTCGATATCGGTGAAAAGGACTCGCTGGAGATCTATGTGGACGGCGAGAGTATCATCCTGAAGAAGTATGAGCCTGCCTGTGTGTTTTGCGGCAATGCGGCTGATGTAGAGATATACAAGGGAAGGCGCGTCTGCAAGCAGTGCCTGGAAGAACTTTCGAGGGTAATGAAGTAGCACTCGGTTCAATAAGCACTGAAAGACAAGCGAGAGAGAAAGCGGAGAGCAGGTATCACCTTGATCTGTTGGAGGCTCGGGGAACCGGCCTCCTCTTGATTCTTGTGGCATCCTCCGGGCCCTGCTGGTTGCTCCCGACATTCACGGAACTCGTACCACCGCGACCCACTCACCGAGCACCTTCTCGTTTGGAAGGCGCTCTGCCAATTGAGCAGCCGTTCCAGCGAGCACACTTTCGTGGACCTTGGTCATCTCGTGACACAGGCAGACCTCGGCATCGGGGAACACCAAGGCCAGGTCTGAAATGGATTTGGCGAGCCTGTGCGGCGACTCGAAAAACACGGTCGTTATCCCCGGCCTCACCCATTCCTGAAAGAACGACTGCCGCTGGCTGCTCTTTCGGGGAATGAAACCTCCAAACACAAACTTGTCGCCCGGAAACCCGCTGAGCGACAGAGCAGAGGTCACCGCCGACGGACCCGGGACAACTCTAACGTCGAATCCGGCCTCTCTGACGGCCTCAACTAAACGGGCGCCCGGGTCCGAGACAGAAGGCATCCCCGCGTCGGATACATATACCACTGACTTGCCTCTGGAGAGAGCATCCAGCACGACTTCCACGCGCCCGCGCTCCACGTGTTTGTAGATTGAGACTACGGGCTTCTTGAGGCCATAGTGGGACAACAGTTTGAGGGTCCGCCTGGTGTCTTCGCAAGCGACAAGGTCTGCCGCAGCCAGTGTCTCGATCAGTCGAAAGGTAGCGTCCTTGAGGTTGCCTATAGGCGTACCGCAGACGTAGAAGACTCCCCGGAGGTCATCCTGGCTCACGCCTTTTTCTCCTCCACCTCTTCGGCAGGGAACTCCTGAACCTTCCCGCCCTCCAGTTCCACCGATAGAGATGACTTCAGGGCATTCTGGGCGACAACTTTGCCTTCGCCCTCAGGAGTAATCACCTTCGCGCCGACCGGAGGCAACGTACTCTTGGCGTCTTCATAGTGCTCGCACTCAAACCGGAGGCAGCACAATAGCCTACCGCATGTCCCGGAAATCTTCGTGGGATTGAGCGACAGGTTCTGTTCCTTGGCCATCTTGATGGATACAGGCAGGAAGTCATTGAGAAAACTGGCGCAGCAGAGTGGCCTGCCGCATGGACCTATCCCGCCCGTCAGCTTGGCCTGGTCTCTTACTCCAATCTGGCGCAGCTCCACGCGGGTCCGGAGCGTCGAAGCCAAGTCCTTGACCAACTCTCTGAAATCGATACGGCCGTCAGCCGTGAAGTACAAGACCACCCTTGACCCGTCAAAGGTGAACTCTGCATCCACAAGACGCATCTCAAGCCCGTGATCGGCTATCTTGGCCCTTGCGGTCTCCATGGCATCCAGGGCCTTCTTCCGGTTGGCTTCGTGGGTTACGAGGTCTTCCGGAGTGGCCAAGCGGATTACCTTCTTGAGCGGCAAGACGAGACGCTCGGGCGGCACATCCTTGGGGCCAAGCGCTACAAACCCCAGTTCAATGCCCCTCACCGTCTCGACCAAAACCCGGTCGTCCTGGTTCACCCGGATGTCGCCCGGGTCGAAGTAGTAGATCTTGCCCCTTTCCTTAAAACGAACTCCAACTACCACCGGCATATGTGAACTCCCCTTATGTCACCGTTGTGTGTTTCAGCACCCGTGATAGATCCACGAACAAGACCGCGAATACCAGGAACGCGTTGACGTTCTTGGACAGCCTCTCTCTGGCCTTGAGGACCGCCTTGAGCGCCTCAAGGTAGGACGCGGCCGGACCTTCGGATGATCTCAACCTTCTAACCAATTCTATCTCCAGGTCGTCGACGAAATCCAGGCGCTGGGAGAGGTCCATCTTCGAGCACTTCTGAGCGGCTTCCACCGGCGACGATGAGAGTATCTCCTCAAGCCTCTCCGCTCCTCTCTGGAACTTGCCTTCGCCTCTCAACATCTTCCTAGCCCGCTCCAGGTTTCCGCCGGAAAGCTCCGCAATTTCACCGGCTCTCTGCGGGTCGGCTCCTTCGTCGGACAACAACTGCCGGAGGGCAGCGGGGCTCAGAGCCCTCACCGGTACGACCTGACACCTTGAGAGTATGGTGTCCGGAATGGCCCCGGGGTTGGATGTGGTAAGGAGAAAAGTGACATACGGCGGCGGCTCCTCAAGTATCTTGAGGAGCGCGTTGGAGGCCTCAATCGTCATGTCATCCGCATCCGAAATCAGAAACACCTTGCGCGAGGACTGGTAGGGCCTGAGGAGCGCTTCACGGAGCATTTCGTGAGACTTCCTGATCTTTATGCTGGCGCCTTCCTTTTCGGCCAGGTAGAAATCGGGATGCTCGCCGGCTGCAAGAAGCCGGCAGGACCTGCATACTCCGCAGGCACGGCCGCTTTCTGAGTCGGACTCGCACAAGAGAACCGAGGCAAACCGCCTGGCAATCAAGTCCTTGGGCGAGCCCTTTGGACCCTTGAACAGGTAGGCATTGGAGATCCGTCCGGAGGAGGCAGCGCGGGTGATCAGCCTGAGCGCAACCTCATTGCCGGGCAATAGTTCTTCGGGGACACTGCGCGCCGAAGGAACATCCGCCATTAGATCTTCAAGAATCTGTCCACGGGTACTATGAACACCGTAGCGCCTCCGACCGTTACTCCAATCGGGTAGGGGACGTACGATTCGCCGGGACCCACGGGCGTGACCGGGGTCACCAGTTGCTCCCTGGCACGGCACGTCTTCTTGATTATGTCCAGCACGTTCTCGGTCTCTCCGTTCTCAACTCCTATTAGGATTGTCGAGTTGCCTTCACGGAGAAACCCACCTGTAGACGCGAGCTTTGTGGCACTGTATCGGGCCTTTACCAGGCTCTCCATAAGCCTGGGAGCGTCCTTGTCTTGTATGACCGCTACTATTAGTTTCAAATAGCGTCACCTCTCTCTAGCCTTGTCCATGAACCCCGAAATCACAGACATCACGGCTTGGAAGACTTCGTCTTCGGTCAATGACGCGTCAATGACATGTATCCGTTCAGGATACCTGAGGGCGAGGTCCCTGTAGCCTTGCCTGACCCTCTCGTGGTACTCGTCGCTCCGTGATTCGATCTTGTCTTTCTTCTTCGGCCTCATCCGGGCGTGAAACACTTGAGGATCATTCAGGTCAAGCACAAACGTCAGGTCCGGAGCCAGGTCTCCTGTTGAGATCCTATTAATTGCTTCTATATCTGGAATATGGATTCCTCCCGCATACCCCTGATAGACGGTGGTGGAATCGTAGAACCTCTCGGACAGCACAACTCGTCCTTGGATGAGCGCCGGGCGTATCACCTGCGACACAATCTCAGCACGAGCGGCCGAGTACATGAGCATCTCGGCCAATCCTGTCCTCTCAGGACCGTTCGGGTCCAGGAGTACCGACCTCACTATTTCGCCAAAAGGCGTTCCTCCGGGCTCGCGGGTAACCAGCACGTCAATGCCTCGATCCCGGAGAGCCCCGGAGACACGCTTAATCTGGGTCGACTTCCCCGACCCATCACAACCCTCAAACGTTATGAAGACGCCACGCAATATACCCTCATCTCACCTTCGCCGCCCCTGATTCCGCGCCCCAGCACATTGAGCCCGGCTCGTCGAGCATTGACGATGTATTCCACAACCTCGGGGTCTATCCTCTCACCGGGGGTCAGGAGAGGTGATCCCGGAGGATAGATGACGATGGTATCCGCCGAGACCTTGCCGGCAGCCTGTTCTACAGGGACCGGCCGGGCCACGGAAAGGAAAGCTTCCCTGAGTGGCATGGTTCTCGCCGGACGGGGCATGGCTCTCATGAGGGAAGAGACGTCAACCGTGCCGGTACCTACAGCCTCTTCCGCTGGGGTACTCTCGTGTCCGGCCGGGAACCGCTCGGCCAAGGCAATGAAAGCATTCTCGATGGCCTCAACATCGGCCGGCCCGTGGGAACCTGAAATGAGCATCAGCACATAGTTGGGCCCCGTCATCTCGGGCACGATGTTGCGCTCTCTAATCATGAACTTGGCGGCTTCGGGACCGGTTACGGACAGCCCGCTCAGGATCACCATGAGCTTGGAGGGATCATGCTTGACGTCGTTCGGTGTGGCGCCCTGTTCCCCATATCCCGCGACGACCAGCCCCGGGATGGAAGAAAGACGCCTGGCCAACTCCAACGCCGTCTCGGTGCCGCGGTTGACCCAATCGCCCCCGTCCTTTCCGAGGACTTCGACTGCTTGCTCAATCGAAGACATGAGGATGTAGGAAGGCGAGGTGGTCTGAACGGCCCTGAGAGCCTCTTCAACGGCATCTGAGAGCCCCGAAAAACGGGAGTTGGCCCCCTTACCCAGATGGAGCATGGCCGTCTGCGTGTAGGCTACGGTAGTCTTATGCAGCCCATGGATGATCAGATCGGCCCCGCATCTGAGCGCAGGACGAGGCAGGCCCTTGCCGACAGCGAAGTGGGATCCGTGAGCCTCGTCAACGATGAGAACCATCCCTCTGGCGTGCACCTCTTCGGCTATTCGCGACATATCCCTTGAGAACCCCGAGTATGTCGGGTTTATGAGAAAAACTGCCTTGGGTGAAGGTTCGCCCCGCCTCTCGATCTCCTCCAGAGTGCTCTCAAGACAGGGCCAGTCAAGCGGCATATGCACGCTGAACTCAGGGCTGTACTCGGGCCATGCGAAGACCGGCTCCAACCCCGAAATGACCATGGCCGAGACCAGCGACTTGTGCACATTTCTAGGGAGGACCACGGTGCCTTCTCCGAGAGTCATCCTGGCAGCCAACAGCGCTGCCTGGATGCCTGCGGTAGCGCCGTTCACCAGAAAGTGACTGCGTTCGGAGCCGAACAGCGCTTCGGCCCGCCTCTCTGATTCTCTGATGCATCCGGTCGGGTAATGCAGGTTGTCCAGACCCGGCGCTTCCGTCATGTCAAGAGCCCGGACCGCGTCAAGGAGAGCCCCGGCCCACCCGGGCGAGCCTTCAATGAGTGTAGTGCTGCCGGGGAAGGCCCTCCGACCCTTGTGTCCCGGCATATGCAGCCTGACCGGATTGTGACTTGCATAGGAGCATGCTGCTCTTATGATCCCGTTGTCCATCTTTCGCCGTTAGTTCCTCCTGGATTCTTGGTATCCTGCCAGCTTTATCCACAAGATCTGCCACTTATCCCCAGAGTTGTCAACAGGCGCTGGCATGAATCGACTTCTGGGTGTCTTGCGTTTTTCGTACGCCTTAAGGTACCACGCCGGACAGTGCATGTCGACTACCGGTCAAAGCCCTCCGGTGAACACGACAATCGGGCTACCCTCCAAGGCAAAGCATGCAGAAGCCCCGCTCATGTCGCCACAAGCGGGGCTTTCAATTTAGATC